>NZ_JBSGBY010000291.1:0-10443 GCF_053601505.1 Nocardia sp. NPDC004722 | reverse complement strand
CGGTGGACCGCGGCACCTACATCGCGGTGACCACCCCGGACAAGGCCGGTGCGACTCCGCTGCAGGATATTTCGGCGGCCATCCAGCAGACGATCCCGCAGCAGAACATGGATCCGAACCCGCTGCCGAACTGACAGATATATCTTTCGGGGCTTCTATCTTCAGGGCTTGCGCAGGACGACTTTCCCGGCGATGAGATCGACATCCACACCGTCGTCATTGTCGCCGGGATTCTCCCGGTGCATGAGCACCGAGTGCCGCTGTTCGATCTCGTGCTGCCTGGCCGAGTTGAACACCGCGTCGAACTGCTCCATCCCGACGGCGGCCGCCTTGCGGTCGTCGCCGTCGGTGCGCATCCACGGCAACGCGGTGCGGCCGGTCACCTTGCGGTAGGCCACATCCGCGAACGACACCACGATGATCAGTATCGCCAGGCCCGGAATCGTCATAGCCACGATCACCCGATCGAGGCTACGCGAGCGCCGCGGGCCCGGCGTCAGCCTGAAGTCTGATTCGACTGTGCCCGAAGCAGGATCAGCGCAGCCCGGTGCCGCGCGCCTTCGCGGTCTCGATGAGCGTGCTCACCAGCTCCCGGTTGCCGATGCCGGTGGCCTCCCACATGCGCGGGTACATGGAGATGGAGGTGAACCCGGGCATGGTGTTGATCTCGTTGATGACCGGCCCGTCGGCGGTCACGAAGAAGTCCACCCGCGCCAGCCCCTGGCAGTCCAGCGCCCGGAACGCCCGCACCGCGAGCTCCCGGATCTCCTGCGACACATCGTCGTCCAGCTTGGCCGGGACGTCGAACTCGCAGACGTCGTCGAGGTACTTGGTGTCGAAGTCGTAGAAGTCGGGCGCCTCGGAGTCGTTCTCGGGCATCCGAATCTCGGCCACCACACTGGCTTCCACCCGGCCGTCCGGGAATTCCAGTACGCCGCACTCGACTTCGCGCCCGACGATGCCCGCCTCCACGATCACCTTCGGATCGTGTTCGCGCGCAACGGCGATGGCGGCGTCGAGATCGGACCACCGGTCCACCTTGGTGATGCCGATGGAGGATCCGCCGCGGGCGGGCTTCACGAACACCGGCAGCCCGAGACGCTCGCGGTCGGCGTCGGCGACGGTGGCCACGCCGGGGCGCAACACCACCTGGATGCCGATCGGAAGTCCTTCGGCGGCAAGGAGTTTCTTGGTGAACTCCTTGTCCATCCCGGCCGCGCTGGCCAGCACGCCCGGACCGACGTAGGGCAGTTCGGCCAGCTCCAGCAGCCCCTGCAACGTGCCGTCCTCGCCGAACGCGCCGTGCAGCACCGGGAACACCACGTCCACGGTGCCCAGCACCGCGGCCTTACCGTCCAGCGGCACCAGCGCGCCCGCGCGTGACGGGTCGGCGGTCAGGGCCAGCGCGGTACCGGATTCGTCGACCGTGGGTAGCGCGCGGTCCGAGGCGGTCAGCGCGCGCGGGTCCGCGTCGCCGAGCACCCAGGCGCCCTCGCGCGTGATCCCGATCGGAACCGCCTCGTACCGTTCGGGATCGAGGCTCGCCAGCACGGTGCGCGCCGAAACACACGACACCCCGTGCTCATTGCTGCGGCCGCCGAACACCACCGCCACCCTGGTCCTGTTGGTCATGCCCGGAACCGTACCTGGTCGAATATGGCGGCAGTGTTACGCGGTCACTCCGATTTCAGGCGGCGGCCCTGCAACTGCCCGACCGCCTCGGCGGCCGACATGCCCTCGTGGCACACCTGGTGCACAGCATTGGTCAGCGGCATCTCCACCCCGTGCGCGGCGGCCAGCGCCCGCACCGATGTGCAGGACTTCACACCCTCCACGACCTGTCCATGAGTCGCTTCGAGGGCCGTCTCCATGGATCCGCCCGCGCCCAGCGCGTGCCCGAAGGAGCGATTGCGCGACAGCGGTGAGGTGCAGGTGGCCACCAGGTCTCCGACACCGGCCAGCCCCGCGAAGGTGACCGGTTCCGCGCCCACCGCGACGCCCAGCCGGATGATCTCGGCCAGCCCGCGGGTGATGAGGGTGGCAATCGAGTTGTCGCCCAACCCCATTCCCGAGGCGATGCCGCAGGCCAGCGCGATGACGTTCTTGCAGGCCCCGCCGATCTCGCAGCCGATCACATCGGAATTGGTGTAGGGCCGGAAGTAGCCGGTGGCGCTGGCCTGCTGAACCGCTTCCGCGCGCGCCACATCCGGGCAGGCGATCACGGTCGCGGCGGGCTGCCCGGCGGCGATCTCGTGTGACAGGTTCGGCCCCGACAGCACCGCGATCCGGCTCGCGTCCGCGCCACTGACCTCCGCGATGACCTGACTCATGCGCAGCAGCGTCCCGGTCTCGATGCCCTTGGCCAGGCTCAGCAGCGTCGCGTCGGCGGGGATCAGATCCTTCCAGGCCGCGAGATTCGTGCGCAGCGACTGCGAGGGAACGGCCAGCACCACGATGTCCGCGCCATCCAGCGCGACCGCCGGATCATCGGTGGCGGCCATCGCGGGCAACGCCACCTCCGGCAGATACCAAGGGTTACGATGCTCGGCCGCTATCACTTTCGCGACCTCCGGCCGCCGAGCCCACATCGTGGTCTCGGTCCCCGCCTCCGCCAACACCTTCGCGAACGCGGTCCCCCACGACCCCGCTCCCAACACCGCTGCCCTTGCCATCAGATCAATATATGCGCGCATGCTGGGAGCCATGCCGTGTGTGGCCACAGCGGAAAATTCGACGCCGCTCACGCGCGCGTCACTTACGAGTGGGAGGATTCGGGCATGCGTCCGTCCGTGCACGCGGTCATCGCGGTGAAGAGTCTCGGACTCGCCAAAAGCAGATTGTCGCCTCGGCTGGATGCGGAGCATCGGCCGCGGCTGGTGCTGGCCATGTTGACCGATACCGTGACGGCGGCGGTTGCGACGCCGGGTATCGCGTCGGTGACCGTGGTGACGCCGGATCCGACGGTGTCCGAGCTGGTGCGTGGGCTGGGTGCGGCGGTCCATCCCGAACCCGACATCGTTCCCGCGCACACCAGCGGCCTCAATGCCGCGCTGGCGGCGGGGGCGGCGGCGATCCGGCATCGGCACGGCCCGGTCGATCTGCTTGCCCTGCAAGCGGATCTGCCCGCGCTGCGCCCGGCCGAACTGGGCGACATGCTCGCGAGCACCGGGCATCGCCGCTCGGTGGTCGCCGATCACGAGGGCAGCGGCACCGTCGCCCTGCTGGTGCGTGACGACGCCGCCGCGCTCAACCCGCTGTTCGGTCCGGACTCCGCGCGCCGGCACATCGCCGACGGCGCGGTGGAACTGCTGGGCGACTGGCCCGGACTGCGACAGGACGTCGACACCGCCGCGGACCTCGAGCGCGCCGCCGCGCTCGGCGTCGGGACGGCCACCGGTGCGCTGCTCCGTGAATTCGGCGTGTCGCTGGCGTGTCGAGGAACGGAAGATATGCGCAGAGCCGGGTCTTCACTGTGCTGACGCGGCGTGATCTGCGCTGCAATGGACGGTGTCAGTTCGGCACCCCACCCGCGACATAAGGAATGATCGTGAGAGTGAGCGATACGGATACCGTCAAGCAACCGCCGCTACTACCGGCGGCACCGCCCGCGGCAACCCCTCCGCCCACCGCCGCCACGCCGCTTCCGGCCGACCGGTATGTGAACCGGGAACTGAGCTGGCTCGATTTCAACGCGCGCGTCCTGGCGCTGGCCGAGGACCATTCCCAGCCCCTGCTCGAACGGGCCAAATTCCTCGCCATTTTCGCGTCGAATCTGGACGAGTTCTACATGGTCCGTGTCGCCGGGCTGAAGCGCCGCGCCGAGACCGGCCTGTCGGTGCGCTCCGCCGACGGCCTCTCGCCCACCGAGCAGCTCGAGATGATCCAGGTCCGCACCCAGGAGATCGCCGAGCGGCACGCCCGCGTCTTCCTCGACCAGATCCTGCCCGCGCTGACCGACGAGGGCATCGCGATCATCCGCTGGGCCGAGCTCGAGGACACCGAAAAGCAGCGCCTGTCCGGGTATTTCCAGGATCAGGTGTTCCCGGTGCTGACCCCGCTGGCCGTCGACCCGGCCCACCCGTTCCCCTACATCAGCGGCCTGAGCCTGAATCTGGCCGTGACGGTGAAGGATTCGGTGACCGGTGGCGAGCACTTCGCGCGAGTCAAGGTGCCCGACAACGTGGATCGCTTCGTGCGGGTCCGCCGTGTCGCCCCCGGCTCGCCGGTGGCCGCCTTCCTGCCGATGGAAGAACTGATCGCCGCCCACCTCGATCAGCTGTTCCCGGGAATGGAAGTGGTGGAACAGCATTCGTTCCGCATCACCCGCAACGCCGACCTCGAGGTCGAGGAGGACCGCGACGAGGACCTGCTGCAGGCCCTGGAGCGCGAACTCGCCCGCCGCCGCTTCGGTTCCCCGGTGCGCCTGGAAGTCTCCGACGACATGACCGAGCACATGCTCGATCTGCTGCTGCGCGAACTCGACGTCGACCCCGCCGACGTCATCCAGGTGCCCGGTCTGCTCGACCTGTCGTGCCTGTGGCAGGTCTACGGCGTCGACCGCCCCAATCTCAAGGACGCCCCCTACGTCCCGGCCACCCCGCCCGCCTTCGGCGAACGCGAAACGCCCCGAAACGTTTTCGCCGCCCTGCGCGAGGGCGACGTGCTGGTGCACCACCCCTACGACTCCTTCTCCACCAGCGTGCAGCGCTTCATCGAGCAGGCCGCCGCCGACCCGCAGGTGCTGGCCATCAAGCAGACCCTGTACCGCACCTCCGGTGACTCCCCCATCGTCAACGCGCTCATCGACGCCGCCGAGGCGGGCAAGCAGGTGGTCGCGCTGGTCGAGATCAAGGCCCGCTTCGACGAGCAGGCCAACATCAAATGGGCTCGCGCACTGGAGCAGGCGGGCGTGCACGTGGTCTACGGCCTGGTCGGGCTCAAGACGCACTGCAAGACCTGCCTGGTGGTGCGCCGCGAGGGCGCCACCATCCGTCGCTACTGCCACATCGGCACCGGTAATTACAATCCCAAGACCGCGCGCCTGTACGAGGACGTCGGATTGCTCACCGCCGCACCGGAGATCGGCGCGGACCTCACCGACCTGTTCAACTCGCTGACCGGGTACTCGCGAAAGGCCAACTACCGCAACCTGCTCGTCGCCCCCATCGGGGTGCGGGCCGGGATCATCGAGCGCATCGAGCGCGAGATGGAACTCGCCGCCCAGGGCGAGGACGCGCGAATCCGGCTGAAGGCCAACGCCATCGTCGACGAGCAGGTCATCGACGCGCTCTACCGCGCCTCCCAGGCAGGCGTGCCGGTGGAGATCGTGGTGCGCGGCATCTGCGGCCTGCGCCCCGGCGTGCCCGGCATGAGCGACAACATCGTGGTGCGCTCGATTCTCGGCCGGTACCTGGAACATTCACGGGTGCTGCACTTCCAGGCGCAGAACGAATACTGGATCGGCTCGGCGGACATGATGCACCGCAACCTGGACCGGCGCGTGGAAGTGCTGGCACAGGTCAAGGATCCGCGGCTGGCCAAGCAGCTGGGCGGGATGTTCGACTCCGCCATGGATCCCGCCACCCGCTGCTGGGTGCTGCGCCCCGACGGCGGTTGGCAGGCCCAGCCCGATCCCGATATCCCCGGCGAGCAGATTCGCGACCATCAGGAGTACCTCATGCGACTGCGGCGTCCGGACCGCCCGTGAGCCCAGCCACCACCGACCCCGCCGCCGAATACACCGACCCACCGGTCAAAGCCAATATTCTCGCGGCGGGGGCCGTGTTGTGGCGTCCCGCACCGGGAACCGGCTCGGGTTCGTCGGACGCCATCGAGATCGCGCTCGTACACCGCCCCAAGTACGACGACTGGTCCCTGCCCAAGGGCAAGCTGGATCCCGGTGAGACGCCGGTGATCACGACCGTGCGCGAAGTGGCCGAGGAAACGGGCCTGAATTCGCGCCTGGGCCGTTATCTGGGCCACGTGACGTATCCGGTGACCGGACATCGCAAACTCAAGCGAGTCGACTACTGGGCCGCCCGGGTCGTCGACGGGCAGTTCGAAGCCAATCTGGAAGTCGATGTGCTGGACTGGCGTCGGCTCGACACCGTCATGGACGCGCTGTCGTATCCGATGGACCGCACCATCGTCCGCAACTTCCTGCGCCAGCCCGCCGACACCGCCACCCTGCTGCTGGTGCGGCACGCCAAGGCCGGCCGCCACGACCGCTACAACGGGGCCGACGACGACGCCCGCCCCCTCGAAAAGGCCGGTCGCGCACAGGCTCGCGCCCTGGTGCCGAATCTGCTCGCCTTCGGGGCGGCCGAAATCGTCTCCGCCCCAGCGGCCCGCTGTGTCCAAACCGTGACCCCGCTGGCCGAGAAGCTGGGCGTGGATGTGGAACTGGAGCCGCTGTTCTCCGAATCCGGTTATGCGGCAGCGCCCGACGCCACCCTGAAACGCGCCCGCGACCTGGTCTCCGCCGACGTCGTGCGGGTGATCTCCAGTCAGGGCAAGGTGATTCCGGACCTGCTGGCGTCCTGGGCGGCCGCGGACGGCATCACGCTGCCGCCCGCTCGCAACCGCAAGGGCAGCGTCTGGGTGCTGTCTTTCCATCAGGGCCGCCTGGTCGCCGCCGACCACCTCGACCGCCACCTGACCCCGACGGATCTCCCCCGGGGCTGACGGCCCGGAATCCGCCCGTGACGGGCCGAGAACCCTTGGAACACCGCTGTACCGGCCCGTGAGCGGCCGAATACCCCCGGCGCGTAAGACTATTGCCCCCTGAATATGCGAAACGGCCCGGCGATGCCGGGCCGTCTCACATGTCGTCCTGCTTCGAAAACCCCCGTCAGAGACGGGTTGTGGCCTGCTTACCGGCGAGCGGTGCGCTTGGCGGCGGTCTTCTTGGCGGGAGCCTTCTTGGCCGTCTTCTTGGCGGTGGCCTTGGTGGCAGCGGCCTTGGCCGGAGCCTTCTTGGCGACCGTGGTCTTCTTGGCCGCGGTGGCCTTGGCCGGGGTCTTCTTGGCGACCGTCTTCTTCGCCGCCGTCTTCTTGGCGGTGGCCTTCTTGGCGGGAGCCTTCGACGCGGCCTTCTTGGCGGTGGTCTTGGCCGGCGCCTTGGTGGCGGCCTTCTTCGCCGTCTTCTTGGCGGTGGTCTTCTTCGCACCCGCCTTGCCCGAAACCGGGGCAGCCACACCACGCTTCACGGCCGGGCCGCTCGAAGCGATCTTCTGCTTGCCGGCGATGATCGCCTTGAACTGAGCGCCGGGACGGAAGGCAGGCACCGAAGTCGGCTTCACCTTGACGGTTTCGCCGGTGCGCGGGTTACGAGCAACCCGGGCGGCACGCTTCCGCTGTTCGAAGACACCGAAACCCGTGATGGTGACGCTCTGACCTTTGTTCACAGCACGCACGATCGTGTCGACCATCTGCTCGACTGCAGCAGTAGCGGTGCGCCTGTCAGTACCCAACTTCTCGGTCAGAACATCGATCAGTTCCGCCTTGTTCATTGAATCCTCCGCAGACTAATGGCCCGTCGTCGGACCGACTAGGTACCACGGTAAACCCTTTGCGGGCAAGAGTCTATGTGCCACGCGGAAATACATGACGCATGGCACACGCTCAGCTACCTGGTTTCCGGGCGTTCAGCTAACGCCCATCAATGATTACGTCTGCGAAATACGGGCCGGAATGGTAGCGGGTTTCCAAGTCGGCCTTGCGTTTTCGAACTGACCGATCTCGTCGTTGTGCCGCAGAGTGAGGCCGATGTCGTCCAGCCCTTCCAGCAGCCGCCACCGGGTGTAGTCGTCAATATCGAACGGCAACACGACCGTTCCGGCCGACACGGTTCGCGCCTCGAGGTCGGTCGTCAATTCCAAACCCGGCTGTTCCTCGAGCAACTTCCAGAGCAATTCCACATCGCTCTGCGCCATCCGAGCGGTCAGAAGACCGTCCTTACCGGCGTTCCCACGGAAGATGTCGGCGAAGCGGGAGGAGATCACCACCCGGAACCCGTAGTCTTTGAGCGCCCAAACGGCATGCTCACGTGAGGATCCGGTCCCGAAATCCGGACCAGCGACCAGCACACTACCGCGCTTGTAGGGCTCGGTGTTCAGAATGAAGTTCGGATCCGTTCGCCACGACGCGAACAGCCCATCCTCGAAACCCGTTCGGGTAACGCGCTTCAGATAGACGGCCGGGATGATCTGGTCGGTATCGACGTTGGATCGGCGGAACGGAACCCCGATCCCCTTGTGGACCTTGAAGGCTTCCATCGTTGATTCTCCTGAGTCGGTGGGGGCGGCCGGATCTGGGCCGCCGCGGGCAAGCGATCAGTTCAGATCGGCAGGTGAGGACAGGGTTCCGCGCACCGCGGTGGCCGCCGCGACCAGCGGCGAGACCAGGTGCGTACGGCCGCCCTTGCCCTGTCGCCCTTCGAAGTTCCGGTTCGACGTGGAGGCGCAACGCTGACCGGGGGAAAGCTGATCCGGGTTCATACCCAGGCACATCGAGCACCCGGCCTGGCGCCATTCCGCGCCCGCGGCGGTGAAAATCTCGCCCAGACCCTCGTTCTCGGCCTGCAACCGCACCCGCATCGAGCCCGGCACGATCAGCATGCGTACACCGTCCGCGACGTGACGGCCCTTCAGCACATCGGCCACCGCGCGCAGATCCTCGATCCGGCCGTTGGTGCACGAGCCCACGAAAACCGTGTCCACGGTCACGTCGCGCAGCGGGGTGCCCGGCGTCAGATCCATGTACTGCAGCGGCTTCTCGGCGGCCGCGCGCTCGTTCTCGTCGAAGATCTGCTCCGGGTCCGGCACCGATTCACCCAGCGGCAGGCCCTGTCCCGGGTTGGTACCCCAGGTGACGAAGGGGGTCAGCGCGGCGGCGTCGATGTGCACCTCGGCGTCGAAAACCGCACCCTCATCGGTCTTCAGGGCCTCCCAGGCGGCGACCGCGGCATCCCAGTCCGCGCCCTCCGGGGCGTGCGGACGGCCCTTCAGGAACTCGTAGGTGACCTCGTCGGGGGCGACCATGCCCGCGCGGGCACCGGCCTCGATCGACATGTTGCACATGGTCATCCGGGCCTCCATGGACATGGAGCGCACGGCCGCACCGCGGTATTCGAGCACATAGCCCTGGCCGCCGCCGGTGCCGATCTGCGCGATGACCGCCAGGATCACGTCCTTGGAGGTGACGCCCTCGGGCAGCTGCCCATCGATATTGATGGCCATGGTCTTGAACGGGCGCAACGACAAAGTCTGCGTCGCCAGCACGTGTTCCACCTCGGAGGTGCCGATGCCCATGGCCAGCGCGCCGAACGCGCCGTGGGTGGAGGTGTGCGAATCACCGCACACCACCGTGGTTCCCGGCTGGGTCAGGCCCAGCTGCGGGCCGACCACGTGCACGATGCCCTGATCCAGATCGCCCATGGGGTGCAGGCGGACACCGAATTCCTGGCAGTTCTTACGCAGCGTCTCGACCTGGGTGCGCGACACCGGATCCGCGATGGGCTTGTCGATATCGATGGTCGGGACGTTGTGGTCCTCGGTGGCGATGGTGAGATCCGGGCGGCGCACCGGGCGACCGGCGGCGCGCAGGCCGTCGAACGCCTGCGGACTGGTGACCTCGTGCACCAGGTGCAGGTCGATATAGATGAGGTCGGGTTCGCGGTTCTCACCCTCGCCGCCGCCGCGAACGACGACATGCTCGTCCCAGACCTTCTCCGCCAGAGTGCGTGGCCGGTCGGCCATAGCTCCATCACCTCTCGGTAGACAATCCCGCGCCCGGGCTGGTGACGCGAGGCTTGCGCTGTCTTGCGATCAACGCTGCGTCCGAGCTGGGAGCGGCTGGTTTGCATTTCCCAACATGCGAGACGCTAATATCGTTCTATGAGACAGCATAGCGGTATCGGAGTTCTGGACAAAGCCATGGCAGTCCTGCACGCCGTAGCCGAGCAACCCTGCGGCCTCAACGAGCTGTGCGCCCGCACCGGCCTGCCCCGCGCCACCGCACACCGGCTGGCCGTGGGCCTGGAGACGCATCGCATGCTGTCGCGCGACAGCCAGGGTTTGTGGCGGCCGGGCCCGGCCCTGTCGGAACTCGCGACAACCGCCAGCGACCCGCTGCTCGACGCCGCTTCCACCATCCTGCCGCGCCTGCGCGAGATCACCGGCGAGAGCGTCCAGCTCTACCGCCGCGACGGCAATGCCCGCGTCTGCGTGGCCGCCATGGAACCCGCCGCGGGCCTGCGCGACACCGTGCCCATCGGGGCCCGCCTGCCGCTGACCGCCGGCTCGGCCGCGAAAGTGCTACTGGCCTGGGCCGATCCGGATCTGCAGCGGACCGTCCTACCCGAGGCGGTCTTCGGCGAGCGCGCGCTGGCCGATACTTGTCGAGGGCGAAGTCGTGGGTGATCACCGTGTCGGCGTCGATCAC
>NZ_JBSGBY010000290.1:0-10445 GCF_053601505.1 Nocardia sp. NPDC004722 | reverse complement strand
AACCGAACGCGAGCGACCGGCGACGCGGGTGGAGATGGTGATGATTGGTCATCGAACAAGCTCCCTCGTATACGGACAGATCAATCGAAACAGTTCGGACCATACTGACCGCGAGTACGGCCGGACCGTCGAAACTCGCGCAGATCGGCGACCGGCGTGGCGCGTCCACGACGACGCGCGGACCAGAACTGGCATGCCGCGCGGAATTGCCCGCGATGTGGAGGTGCACCCCGTGCCATTCCGTGGGCTGATCGTCAGATCAGGACGGCCGGTTCGAGCTGGAAGTAGTTCCGGTGCAGGCGCATCGGACCGGCGTCGGCGGCGGCGGGCATGGAGACCGCCACCAGCGCGGCGGCGGCCAGGCACAGGGCCCCGGCGATGGCGAGTGAGCGGCGGCGCGTGCGCAGACCGGTCATGGCGTTCCCCTCTCTGAACTGATCTTGGGGATACTTCGTCGCCGCGGCCGTCGCGGATGGCCGACCGGAGCCCCGCGTTACCTGTCAGGGGTACTGACTACCCTGGACGGGTGGCAGATCCCGCGACCTACCGGCCCGCTCCGGGCACCATTCCCGTCGAACCCGGCGTCTACAAGTTCCGGGACAAGTTCGGGCAGGTCATCTACGTCGGCAAGGCGAAAAGCCTGCGCAGCCGCCTGAACTCGTACTTCGCGGACGTCGCCGGGCTGCACCCGCGCACCCGGCAGATGGTGACCACGGCGGCCGGCGTCGAGTGGACCGTGGTGTCCACCGAGGTGGAAGCGCTACAGCTGGAATACAACTGGATCAAGGAATTCGATCCGCGCTTCAATGTCCGCTACCGCGACGACAAGTCATATCCGGTGCTGGCGGTCAGCCTCGACGAGGAGTACCCGCGGGTCTTCGTCTACCGGGGCGCGCGCAAGAAGGGCGTCCGCTACTTCGGCCCCTACGCCCACGCCTGGGCCATTCGCGAAACCCTGGATCTGCTGCTGCGCGTCTTCCCGGTGCGCACCTGTTCGGCGGGAGTCTTCAAGCGGCACAGCCAGATCGGGCGTCCGTGCCTGCTCGGCTATATCGACAAGTGCTCCGCGCCCTGCATCGGCCGGGTGAGCGCGGGCGAGCACCGGCAGATCGTGGAGGACTTCTGCGACTTCCTCGCCGGTAAGACCGACCGCCTGGTCAAACAGCTCGAGCGCCGCATGCACGAGGCCGCCGACGATCTCGACTTCGAGATGGCCGCCCGGCTGCGCGACGACGTGCAGGCCCTCAAACGCGCGCTGGAGAAGCAGGCCGTGGTGCTGGGCAGCGGCACCGACGCCGATGTCATCGACTTCGCCATCGACGAGCTCGAGGTGGCGGTGCAGATCTTCCACGTCCGCGACGGGCGGGTGCGCGGGCAGCGCGGCTGGGTGGTCGACAAGTCCGGCGACGCCATCGACGCGGTGGGCGCGGGCGGCGAGCTGCCGGTGCTGGTCGAGCAGTTCCTCACCCAGTTCTACGGCGAGCAGACCGCGGTCGCCGCGCAGAGCGGCGACACCCAGCCCGGCGCGGTGGTCCCGCGCGAGGTGCTGGTCCCGGCGCTGCCCGAAGACCATGGGCAGGTACAGGATTGGCTCTCGGGGCTGCGCGGCTCGGCCGTGCAGCTGCGGGTCCCGCAACGCGGGGACAAGAAGGCGCTCGCCGAGACCGTGCAGCGCAATGCCCAGGAGGCCCTGCAGCAGCACAAGCTCAAGCGAGCCGGGGACCTGACCGCGCGCTCGGCCGCGCTACAGGAGCTGCAGGACGCCCTGGATCTCGACAGCGCCCCGCTGCGCATCGAATGTGTGGACATTTCGCACGTACAGGGCACCGACGTGGTGGCCTCGCTGGTCGTCTTCGAGGACGGGCTGGCCCGCAAATCCGAGTACCGGCACTACGGCATCAAGGAGGCCGCCGGGGACGGCCGCTCCGACGACGTCGGCAGCATCGCGGAGGTGACCCGGCGGCGCTTCGGCAAACTGCGCCGGGATCTGGACGCCGCCGAGGCCGCCGAACTCGAATCCGATTCGGACGCAGCCGAATCCGGCCTGCCGCCGGGGATCGATCCGAAGACCGGGCGGCCACGCCGCTTCTCCTACCCGCCCAATCTCTACGTGGTCGACGGCGGCGCGCCGCAGGTCAACGCCGCCGCCGAGGTACTCGACGAACTCGGCATCACCGATGTCGCGGTCATCGGACTGGCCAAGCGCCTGGAAGAGGTGTGGGTGCCCAACGAGCCCGACCCGGTGATCATGCCGCGCACCAGCGAGGCTCTCTACCTGCTGCAGCGTGTGCGCGACGAGGCGCACCGCTTCGCCATCACCTTCCATCGCTCCAAGCGCTCGCGGCGGATGACCGCCTCGGCGCTGGACTCGGTGCCGGGTCTGGGCGCGGCCCGCAAGACCGCGCTGGTCCAGCATTTCGGATCGGTCGCCAAGCTCAAGCAGGCTACGGTGGAGCAGATCACCGAGGTCCCGGGCATCGGGGTGGCCACCGCCAAAGCGGTACTGACGGCGCTCAATCCGCAGCAGGCAGAGCTCGATCCGCAGCAGGCAGAACAGAACGCGCGGTAGCGACGGTGTGATCCCGACGGCATTCGCCGGAGTGGCGTGATGTCCGCGCGCCGTGGCGCGTCGAACCGGGACGCACCGGGTAGAGTGCGACACGCCGATCGGGAAATTTGCGACACGCCGCGTGTGCTGGTCGGGAGCGGAAATCACAGCTAGGTCTCGCTCCCTTCGTGCGCCTGCCGCGTTTCCGGGCATCGGTGCAGGATGATCGAGGGAACCTCAGACACGAACCGGTAGGACATGACGCGCGTCGAAGCCAGTACCCATACGGCCGAAAACAGCAAGACATCCCAGACAGGTGAGCCCCAGCCGACGGCCCGGCGCGGACGGTCGGCATCCGAATCGACACCGGTGGAGGTCGTGATCGTGACCGGCCTGTCCGGTGCGGGTCGCGGCACCGCCGCCAAGGTGCTCGAGGACCTCGGCTACTACGTGGCCGACAACCTCCCGCCCGAATTGATCGGGCGCATGGTCGAACTCGGCAGCGGCGCCGAACCGCCCATCCGCAAACTCGCGCTCGTCATGGACGTGCGCAACCGCTTCTTCACCGGAAATCTCGCGGCGGTGGGCGAACAGCTACGGGCCGCGGGTGTGCGCACCCGCATCCTGTTCCTGGAAGCCTCCGACGACGTGCTGATCCGCCGTTTCGGTTTCGCCCGGCGGCGGCATCCACTGCAGAGTGACAGCGCCGACGGCACCCTGACCGCCGGCATCGCCGCGGAGCGGCGGCGACTGTCCCCGGTGAAGACGGCAGCCGACGTGGTCATCGATACCACCGAGCTGTCGATCCACCAGCTGCACCGCAAGCTCGAGGAGGTCTACGGCGGCGACGCCGCCACCGTGCTGCAGCTGACCGTTCAATCGTTCGGTTTCAAATACGGGGTCCCGCTCGACGCCGACATGGTGTTCGATCTGCGATTCCTGCCGAATCCGCACTGGATTCCGGAACTCCGCGAAAAGACCGGACAGGACGCCCCCGTCAGCGACTATGTGTTGTCGCAACCGGGCGCCCAGGACTATCTGGGCACCGCGCGGCATCTCGTCGACCTGACGACCGAGGGCTACCGGCAAGAGGGGAAGCGATACATGACCGTGGCAGTGGGCTGCACCGGCGGCAAGCACCGCAGTGTGGCGATTTCGGAGGCGTTGGGAGACGCCTTGGCCGACAACGAGTCGGGTGACGTGGTGCGCGTGGTTCATCGGGATCTGGGGCGGGAATGAGTGAGAGCGATTCCGGCCGGACCACCAATCCGGCCATCGTGGCGCTCGGTGGCGGCCACGGCCTGTACTCGACGCTGACCGCCATCCGGCGGCTGACGCGCAAGATCACCGCGGTGGTGACCGTGGCCGACGACGGCGGCTCGTCGGGGCGGCTACGGTCCGAGCTCGGCATGCTGCCGCCGGGCGATCTGCGAATGGCCTTGGCGGCCTTGGCCGAAGAGGCCGACGGCATCTGGGCGCGAACCTTGCAACACCGCTTCGGCGGCACCGGCGCGCTGGCCGGGCATTCGGTCGGCAATCTGATTCTGGCCGGTCTCACCGAGGAGCTGGGCGATCCGGTCGCCGCCCTCGACGAGGCCGGGAAGATTCTGCGCATCACCGGCCGGGTGCTACCCATGTCGCCCATCGCGCTGACCATCGAGGCGGATGTGTCGGGGCTGGAAGGTGATCCGCGGGTGAGCCGCTGTATTCGCGGCCAGGTTGCGGTGGCGACGACGCCGGGCAAGGTGCGCCGGGTGCGGCTGATCCCCTCGGATCCGCCCGCCTGCCCGGAGGCGACCTCGGCGATCGAGCACGCCGATGTGGTGGTGCTGGGCCCCGGTAGCTGGTTCACGAGCGTCATCCCGCACGTGCTGGTGCCCGAATTGCACGAAGCGCTGTTGCATACGCGGGCGCGGAAAGTGCTGGTGCTCAACCTCGCTGCCGAACCGGGCGAAACGGCCGGATTCTCCGCGGAGCGGCACCTGCATGTATTGTCCCAGCACGCACCGGATTTCACAGTCGACCACGTTTTGGTCGACTCGGGTTCCGTACCCGAGGGTAGGGAACGCGAACATCTGGCAAGAGCTGCCGAACAGCTGCGTGCACGAGTAACCTTCGCTGATGTCGCCGAGGCGGGGACGGACCGGCACCACCCCGGAAAGCTTGCCGCCGCACTGGATCAGGTGATCCGGCAACCTCGGCCGGAATTGGCAGGGCTTCGAATCGAAGGACGGCATATGGGCCAACGCGTGCGGTCCGGGTTGGGTGGAAAGGAGCGCGTCTCGTGGCGATGACAGCGGAAGTGAAGGACGAGCTGAGCCGACTCTCTGTATCACAGGTGAGTTCGCGCAAGGCGGAACTGTCCGCGCTACTGCGGTTCGCCGGTGGATTGCACATCGTCGGCGGTCGCGTGATCGTCGAGGCCGAGGTGGACATGGGTTCCATCGCGCGCCGGCTGCGCCGGGAAATCTTCGAGCTGTACGGCTATGGCTCGGACGTGCATGTCCTAGGCGCGGGCGGACTCCGGAAAACCTCCCGGTATGTGGTGCGAGTTTCCAAGGAGGGCGAGGCGCTGGCGCGCCAGACCGGTTTACTCGATGTGCGCGGGCGTCCCGTGCGCGGCTTGCCCGCGCAGGTGGTCGGCGGCAGCATCGGGGACGCCGAAGCCGCTTGGCGCGGAGCGTTTCTCGCGCACGGCTCGCTGACCGAACCCGGTCGCTCCTCCGCGCTCGAGGTGAGCTGCCCGGGACCCGAGGCCGCCCTGGCCCTCGTGGGTGCCGCCCGGCGCATGGGCATCTCGGCCAAGGCGCGGGAGGTGCGCGGCACCGATCGCGTGGTGGTGCGCGACGGTGAGGCCATCGGCGCGCTGCTCACCCGCATGGGTGCGCAGGACACCCGGCTCACCTGGGAGGAGCGGCGCATGCGCCGCGAGGTCCGGGCGACGGCCAACCGGCTGGCCAACTTCGACGACGCGAACCTGCGTCGTTCGGCGCGGGCGGCGGTTGCGGCGGCGGCACGGGTCGAGCGGGCCTTGGAAATACTGTCCGACGATGTGCCCGACCACTTGGCGGCCGCGGGCAAGCTGCGCGTGCTGCACCGGCAGGCGTCACTGGAGGAACTCGGCCAGCTGGCCGATCCGCCGATGACGAAAGACGCTGTGGCGGGCCGGATTCGGCGACTGCTGTCGATGGCGGACCGGCGTGCCAAGGAACTCGGCGTGCCCGACACCGAAAGCGCTGTCACCGCAGAGCTGCTCGAAGAGGCGTGAATCACGCACCCGGCTCGGGTGAAGTGATAGACAGCGCCTACTGATTCCGTTCGGAAGCGTCGCAACCCTTGTGGTCGCGGCGCTTCCGGCATATGTGACGAAAGTGAACGTTCCGTAGTTCACCGTGGCGGGGGTGTGTCCGTGATGTATCCGTTACAGCGCTAGGGTTAACACCGCAACGGAAACGATCCGCAAAGCTGAGGAGCGAACACGTGACTGTCCGGGTAGGGATCAACGGCTTCGGCCGCATCGGGCGCAACTTCTTCCGCGCCGTCGAGGCGCAGAAGGCCCTCGGCACCACTGACATCGAGATCGTGGCGGTCAACGACCTGACCGACAACAAGACCCTTGCCACTCTGCTGAAGTACGACTCGATCCTCGGCCGCCTGCCGCAGGACGTCTCCCTGGACGGCGACTACATCGTGGTCGGCGATCAGCGCATCCGCGCCCTCGAGATCAAGGAAGGCCCGTCGGCCCTGCCGTGGGGCGACCTGGGTGTCGACGTGGTCGTCGAGTCCACCGGCATCTTCACCTCCGCCGCGAAGGCCAAGGGCCACCTCGCCGCCGGCGCCAAGAAGGTCATCATCTCCGCGCCCGCCACCGATGAGGACATCACCATCGTGATGGGCGTCAACGACGACAAGTACGACGGCTCGCAGAACATCATCTCCAACGCCTCGTGCACCACCAACTGCCTGGGCCCGATCGCCAAGGTGCTCAACGACTCCTTCGGCATCGAGCGTGGCCTGATGACCACGGTCCACGCCTACACCCAGGACCAGAACCTGCAGGACGCGCCGCACAAGGATCTGCGTCGCGCCCGCGCCGCCGCGCTGAACATCGTGCCCACCGGCACCGGCGCCGCGAAGGCCATCGGCCTGGTGCTGCCCGAGCTGCTCGGCAAGCTCAACGGTTACGCGCTGCGCGTGCCGGTCCCGACCGGCTCGCTCACCGACCTGACCGTGGACCTGCGCAAGGCCGCCTCCGTCGACGAGGTCAACGCCGCCATGAAGGCCGCCGCGGACGGCCCGATGAAGGGCATCCTGAAGTACAACGTCGACCCGATCGTCTCCTCCGACATCGTGACCGACCCGCACTCGTCGATCTACGACGCGCCGCTGACCCAGGTCATCGACAACCAGGTCAAGGTCGCCTCCTGGTACGACAACGAGTGGGGCTACTCCAACCGCCTCGCCGACCTCATCGGCCTCGTCGGCAAGTCCCTCTAAGCGCCGATGACGATCAAGACACTCCAGGATCTGCTGAACGAGGGTGTCGAGGGTCGGGGCGTGCTCGTGCGCTCCGACCTGAACGTTCCCCTCGACAACGGCGTCATCACCGACCCGGGCCGCATCATCGCGTCCGCGCCGACCATCAAGGCTTTGGCCGAGGCCGGTGCCAAGGTCGTCGTGACCGCGCATCTGGGCCGCCCCAAGGGTGAGCCGGATCCGAAGTTCTCCCTCGCACCCGTCGCCGCGCGACTGGCCGAGGAGCTGGGCCGCAATGTCCAGCTGGCCGGTGACGTGGTCGGCTACGACGCGCTGTCGCGCTCGGAGGGCCTCACCGACGGCGACGTGATGCTGCTCGAGAACGTGCGTTTCGACGCCCGCGAGACCAGCAAGGACGACGCCGAGCGGACCAAGCTGGCCAAGGCCCTGGTCGAACTCGTCGGCGACGACGGCGCTTTCGTGTCCGACGGCTTCGGTGTGGTGCACCGCAAGCAGGCGTCGGTCTACGACGTCGCCAAGCTGCTGCCGCACTACGCGGGCAACCTGGTCGCGGCCGAGACCGAGGTGCTGCGCAAGCTCACCACCGACACCGAGCGGCCGTACGCGGTCGTGCTGGGCGGTTCGAAGGTCTCCGACAAGCTCGCGGTCATCGAGGCGCTCGCGCCGAAGGTCGACACGCTGGTCATCGGCGGCGGCATGTGCTTCACCTTCCTTGCGGCACAGGGCCTTTCGGTGGGCACCTCGCTGTTGCAAGAAGAGATGATCGAGACCTGCAAGGGGCTGCTGGACAAGTACGCCGACGTCATCCACCTGCCGGTGGACATCGTCGTCGCGGACAAGTTCGCCGCCGACGCGGAGTCGAAGACGGTGGACGCCAACGAGATTCCCGACGGCTGGATGGGTCTGGACATCGGTCCGGAGTCGACCAAGCGTTTCGCGGCGCTGCTGACCGAGGCCAAGACGGTGTTCTGGAACGGCCCGATGGGCGTGTTCGAGTTCGAGAAGTTCTCGGCCGGTACCCGCGGTGTCGCCGAGGCCATCTCGGTCGCCACGTCCAAGGGCGCGTTCACGGTGGTCGGCGGCGGTGACTCGGCCGCGGCCGTGCGCACCCTGGGTCTGCCCGACGACGGTTTCTCGCACATCTCCACCGGTGGCGGCGCGTCGCTGGAATACCTGGAGGGCAAGGAACTTCCTGGCCTTTCGGTTCTGGAGGACTGAGCCATGGCACGTAAGCCTTTGATCGCCGGCAACTGGAAGATGAACCTCAATCACCTCGAGGCCATCGCTCTGGTGCAGAAGATCGCGTTCGCGTTGCCGGAGAAGTACTTCGACAAGGTCGACGTGACGGTGATCCCGCCGTTCGTGGACCTGCGCAGCGTGCAGACGCTGGTCGAGGGTGACCGTCTCCTGATCACCTACGGTGCGCAGGACGTGTCCACCCACGACGAGGGCGCCTACACCGGTGAGATCAGCGGTTCCATGCTCGCGAAGCTGGGCTGCTCGTTCGTCGTGGTCGGCCACTCGGAGCGTCGTCAGTACCACAACGAGGACGACGCGACCGTGCTGGCCAAGACCAAGCAGGCGCTCAAGTACGGCATCACGCCGATCGTCTGCATCGGTGAGGGCCTGGGTGTGCGTGAGACCCAGACCCATGTCGCCTACAACCTCGAGCAGCTGCGCGGTTCGCTCAAGGGCCTGACCGCCGAGGAGATCTCCAAGGTCGTCATCGCCTACGAGCCGGTCTGGGCCATCGGCACCGGCAAGGTCGCCACCCCGGCCGACGCGCAGGAAGTCTGCGGCGCGATCCGCAAGGAGCTCGCCGAGCTGGCGAATCCCGAAGTGGCCGCGGGCGTCCGCGTGCTCTACGGCGGTTCGGTGAACGCCAAGAACGTCGGCGAGCTGGTCGGCCAGACCGATATCGACGGCGCGCTCGTGGGCGGTGCGTCGCTCAAGGGCGACGAATTCGCCACCCTGTCGGCGATCGCCGCGGGCGGTCCGCTGCCGTAGCGGTTTCCGTTGTCGTAACGAAAGGGCCGGGCATCCACGGGATGCCCGGCCCTTTTCGGCAGAATGGCGATCATGAGCGACGACTGGAATACCTCCATCATCAATGAGTTCCGGGCCAATGAAGGCCGGGTCGGCGGCCCCTTCGAGGGCGCTCCCATGATCCTGGTCCACCACCGCGGCCGAAAGTCGGGCAAGCAGGGCGTCACCCCGCTGATGTACCAGGCCGACGACCAGGACCCGAACCTGCTCTACATCTTCGCCTCCGCGGCGGGCGCACCGAACAACCCCGCCTGGTACTACAACCTCACCGACGCGGGAAAGGCGGACGTCGAGGTGGGCACCGAGACCTTCCCGGTCGCCGTCTCCGAGGTCACCGGCGCCGACCGGGATCGCATCTACGACACCCAGGCCGAGCGCTACCCGGGTTTCGCGGGTTATGCGGAGAAGACCGCGGGCATTCGCACCATCCCCGTCCTGGCCTTGCGCCGTTCGTAAATACACCACAATCTGACACCGCCCTCCTTCTTGACAGTAACTCTCACATAGGGAGAAACTGTCTGCAACAGAAGGAGGGCGCATGTCATTGCGGGAGCGGCAGCGCAGGCAGGTTCGGGACGAGATTCAACGCGCGGCCTATGAGCTGTTCGCGGACAAGGGTTTTGCCGAAGTCACCACCGAGCAGATCGCGGCGGCGGCGGGGGTCTCGGCCAGTACGTACTTCCGGCACGTCCGCAGCAAGGAGGACTTGCTGCTGGACCCCGTGCGGGAGGGCGGGGCGGGGATCGCCGCGCTGCTCGAGGAGCGCGATGCCGCCGAAGCCGCGGATGTGGCTCTCGCGCAGGCGATTCTGGATCGGTCCACCACGCTGGCGGCGGCCGAGCTCGAGCAGTGGCGGGCGGCGTTCGCGACCGCCCCGCATCTGCTGGAGCGGGTGGCGCTGATCAGCGCCGAGCATCGCGAGCGGCTCGTCGAGCTGGTGGCTGCCCGGATGGGGCGGGATCCCGGGGCCGACAGCACGCCGGGGCTGTTGGTGCATCTGATGCTCGCGGCCGCGGAATTCGGCTATCTGCAATGGCTTCGCAATACCGGGCATCCGGAGATGTCGCTGGCGGTGTGCGTCGAGGGCGCCCTCGACGCCGTCGCGGGCGAGCGCTGGCGAGACAACTGAACAACGGAGATCGAGGAAACATGCTGGACGACAAGGAAACCGCCGAGACGTTCGATCTGATCGTCGTGGGATCGGGGGCGGCAGGGATGGCCGCGGCGCTGACGGCCGCCCATCACGGACTGTCGGCGGTCATCGTCGAGAAGGCGTCGCGCTGGGGCGGATCCACCGCCAGATCCGGTGGCGGCGTATGGATTCCGGGCAACTCGGTGCTGCGCCGTGAAGCGC
>NZ_JBSGBY010000289.1:0-10461 GCF_053601505.1 Nocardia sp. NPDC004722 | reverse complement strand
CGCTGCGCCTGCGCGGCGAGCTCGACACCGACGCGCTGGCCGCCGCCTTCGCCGACGTGATCGAACGCCACGAGTCGCTGCGCACCTACTACCCGCGCCATCGCCCGCATCCGCGAGACGCTCGGCGTCACCGTGGACGTGCGCGACTTCTTCGAGCGGCCCACCGTGGCCGCGCTGGCGGCCCTGGGCGACAACGCGTCCGGCACGGTGCGGCCGCCGCTGACCGCCGGGCCGCGGCCGGACCACATCCCGCTCTCGCCCGCCCAGCAGCGCATGTGGTTCCTCAACCACTACGCGCGCAGCGAATACGACCCGGCCACCGACGAATTCGATCCGTCGGCGGTGGACAACATGCCGTTCGCGCTGCGCCTGCGCGGCGAGCTCGACACCGACGCGCTGGCCGCCGCCTTCGCCGACGTGATCGAACGCCACGAGTCGCTGCGCACCTACTACCCGGCCGCCGAGGCGGGCCCCGCCCAGGTGGTGCTGCCCGCCGCCGCGGTCGACCTGACCCCGCGCGACGTGCCGGAGGATCAGCTCGCCGCGACCGTACTCACCTTGGCCGCACAGGGTTTCGACGTCACCGCCGAGGTCCCGCTGCGGGCCCGGCTGCTGCGCTCCGGCCCCGGCGACCACACCCTGGTGGTGGTCGCCCACCACATCGCCGCCGACGGCGCGTCCATCGGACCGCTGGTGCGCGACCTGGTCATGGCCTACCTGGCCCGCCAGTCCGGCCAGCGCCCGCAGTACGAGCCGCTCGCGGTCCAGTACGCCGACTACGCGCTGTGGCAGCGCGCCTGGATGGGCGACGAGGCCGATCCGGACTCGGTCGCCGCCCGCCAGATCGCCTTCTGGGCAACGGAACTCGCGGATCTGCCCGCCCAGCTGGACCTGCCCGCCGACCGCCCGCGCCCGGCCGCCTCCAGCTTCCGGGGCGCGACCTTCGAGACCGTCCTCGACGCCGAACTGCGCGCCGCGGTCGACCAGGTGGCCGCCGCTCATCGCGCCACCCCGTTCATGGTGTTGCACGCCGCCCTGGCCGCCGTGCTGGCCCGGCTGTCGAACACCACCGACATCGCCATCGGCACCCCGGTCGCCGGGCGCGGCGACCAGGCGCTCGACGACCTGGTCGGCATGTTCGTCAACACCCTGGTGCTGCGCACCCAGGTGCGCGGTGGCGACTCCTTCGGGGAGCTGATCGGCCATGTGCGCGACCGTGATCTGCGCGCCTTCGCCCATCGTGACGTCCCGTTCGAGCGCCTGGTGGAGGTGCTCAACCCGGCCCGCGCCCGCAACCGCCACCCGCTGTTCCAGGTGGCGCTGTTCATGCAGAACCTGGGCGATATCAATGCCGCGCTGCCGGGCCTGTCCGCCGAGCAGCTGGACTTCGATCCGGGCATCGCCAAGTTCGACCTCCAGCTGACCGTGGTCGGCGACGGCGACCGCTACCGGGTCGAATACACCTACGCCGCCGACCTTTTCGACGATCACACGGTGCGCGAGTTCGCGGCCAAGTTCACCCGCCTGCTCACGGCCGCGGTCGCCGACGCCGCAACCCCGGTCGGCGACATCGAACTGCTGGACGCCGGGGAACGCGACTACGTCCTGTCGAGCTGGAACGCCACCGGCTCGCGCGTCCCGGATCTGTTCCTGCACCAGGGTTTCGACGCGCAGGCTGCCCGCACCCCGAACGCCCGCGCCCTGGTCTTCGGCGACACCGAACTCACCTACGCGGAGCTGTCCGAGCGCGCCAACCGCCTGGCCCGATACCTGATCACCACCGGAGTCGGCCCGGAATCGCTTGTCGTACTGGCTATGGCCCGCTCGGTGGAGCTGGTGGTCGCCATGTACGCGGTGCTGCGCGCCGGTGGCGCGTACGTGCCGGTCGACCCGGCCCACCCGGCCGAGCGGATCGGGCACATCCTCACCACGGCCGCTCCACACGCCGTGCTGACCACCCGCCGCGACGGCTTCGCGCTGCCCGAAACCGTCGATGTCCCACTGCATCACCTCGACGAGCTGGAACTGTCCCCCTACGCGGGCGGCAAGATCGCCGAGCGTGAGCGCCGCGCCCCGCTGCACCCCGACCACCCCGCCTACGTCCTGTTCACCTCCGGCTCCACCGGCAAGCCCAAGGGCGTCGCGGTCACCCACCGCGCCATCGCCAACCAGCTGGCCTGGATGCAGGCCGAATACGGTGTCCGCAACCAGGACATCTACCTGCAGAAGACCGCCACCACCTTCGACGTCTCGCTGTGGGGCTACTTCCTGCCGCTGCGCGCGGGCGCGACCCTGGTGGTCGCCACCCCCGACGGCCACCGCGATCCGCGCTACATCGCCGAAACCATCGCCCGGCACCGGGTCACGCTCACCGACTTCGTGCCGTCCATGCTCGCGGTGTTCGCCGCGCACGCCGAGGCGGGTGAACTCGATTCGCTGCGTGAGATTTTCGTCATCGGCGAGGCGCTGCCGCCGGAGACCGTCGCCGCGTTCTGGGCGGTCAGCGACGCCGGTGTGCACAACCTCTACGGCCCCACCGAGGCCGCGGTGTCCATCACCTTCCGCGAGGCCCACCGCTCCGACACGCTCGCCGTGCCGATCGGCGAGCCGGAGTGGAATTCCCAAGTCTTCGTGCTGGATTCGCGGCTGCGGCCGGTCGCCATCGGGGTACCCGGCGAGCTGTATCTGGCCGGTGTGCAGTTGGCGCGCGGCTACCACGGCCGCGTCGACCTCACCTCGGATCGCTTCGTGGCCAACCCGTTCGGGCGCGCCGGTGAGCGCATGTACCGCACCGGCGACCTGGTCAAGTGGACCGAGGACGGCGAGCTGGTCTACCTGGAGCGCCTGGACTTCCAGATCAAGTTCCGCGGCCAGCGCATCGAGTTGGCCGAGATCGAGAGCGCGCTGCTGGCAAGTGGCGTCGCCCAGGCCGCGGTCCGCCTGATCAATGGCGACGCCGGTGATTACCTGGCCGGATACGTCGTTCCGGCCCCGGGCGCGGAACTCGATGTGGACGTCCTGCGCGAGGGCCTGACCCGCCTCCTGCCCTCCTACATGGTCCCGACCGCGCTCATGACCCTCCCCGAGCTGCCGCTCAACTCCAGCGGCAAGCTCGACCGCAAGGCGCTGCCCGTTCCGGAGTTGCGCGCCAAGAGCTTCCGCGAGCCGATCGAGCCCGCCGCGCGCCTGGTCGCGGCCGTCTTCGCCGAGGTGCTCAATGCCGACCGCGTCGGCCTCGACGACGATTTCTTCGCCCTCGGCGGCAGCTCCCTCGACGCCGCCCGCGTCACCTCCCGCATCGGCGCGGAGCTGGGCTCGCGGGTCCCCGTCCGCCTGCTGTTCGAAGCCTCCAGCGTCGAGGGTCTCGCCGCCGTCCTGGTCGCCGCGAACCCCGATGCCGCCCGGCCGCTGCTGGCCGCCCGCCCGCGCCCGGACCGCATTCCGCTCTCGCCCGCCCAGCAGCGCCTGTGGTTCCTCAACCGGATCGAGGCCGAGGACGGTGAGCACAGCGTCTACAACCTGCCGGTCGTGCTGCGCCTGACCGGCAACCTGCGCATCGCCGAACTCGAGCAGGCCGCCATGGACGTGCTGGCCCGCCACGAATCGCTGCGCACCGTGTACCCGGACTCGGATTCCGGCCCTTACCAGGAGATCCTGGACATCGCGGACGTCGGCCTGAGCCTGACCCCGATTCCGGTCGCCGCCACCGAGATGCCCGGCACCATCGCCGCTTTCGCCGCCGCGGGGTTCGACGTGAGCCGCGAATTGCCGTCGCGCATCGGTCTTTTCCTTGTCGATGAACAGAGCATGGTCGAGGACAGTGCCGAGCCGGAGTACGTGCTCGCCGTCGTCGTGCACCACATCGCCGCCGACGCGCTGTCGCTGGCCCCGCTCATCACCGACCTCATGCGCGCCTACACCGCCCGCATCGCGGGCGTGGACCCCGGCTGGGAACCCCTGGCCGTGCAGTACGCCGACTACAGCCTCTGGCAGCACGAACTCCTCGGCGACGCCGCCGAATCCGGCACCGTCGCACACCAGCAGCTGGACTTCTGGCGCGAGACCCTGACCGGCCTGCCCCCGCAGCTCGCCCTGCCCGCCGACCGGCCCCGCCCCGCCGTGCCCACCAATGCCGGTGCGTCCATTCCGTTCTCGGTCGACCCGGCCGTGGCCGACGGCCTGCGTGAGCTGGCCCGCACGCACGGCGTCACCCTGTTCATGGTCGTGCACGCCGCCTTCGCCGCCCTGCTGGCCCGCAGCGCCGCCACCACCGACGTGGCCGTCGCCTCCCCGATCGGTGGCCGCGGCGAGCGCGAACTCGACGCTCTCATCGGCATGTTCGTCAACACCCTGGTGCTGCGCACCCGCGTCGAGGACGACCTGTCCTTCGCCGACCTGCTGGCCCGCGTGCGCACCGCCGACCTGGCCGCCTTCGCCCACGCCGAACTGCCCTTCGAGCGCATCGTCGACGCCCTGGCCGTGGACCGCACCACCGGTGCGCCACCGCTGGCCCAGGTCATGCTGACCTTCACCGACGCCGCCCGGATGCACGAGGGCGGCACCTTCGCCCTGCCCGAGCTGACCGTCTCCGCGGTCGAGATCGACGACCCGACGGTCAAATTCGACCTGCACCTGGTGGTCGGCGAACTGGGCGAGGCCGGACTGACCGGCAACCTGCGCTACGCCACCGAACTGTTCGACGCCGCCACCGCGACCGCGCTGGCGGAGCGTCTGTCCAGGATCCTCACGGCCGTAGCCGCGGATGCCGAGACGAAGATCGGCGATATCGACCTGCTGGCTCCTGCCGAGCGCACTCGAATCCTGCACGACTGGAACGGGACCGGCTACTCACCGCTCGACCCTGCCGCCACCCTCGTCTCCCTCTTCGACGCCCAG
Organism: Nocardia sp. NPDC004722; assembly: GCF_053601505.1. Lineage (NCBI taxonomy): Bacteria > Bacillati > Actinomycetota > Actinomycetes > Mycobacteriales > Nocardiaceae > Nocardia > Nocardia sp. NPDC004722. Next base: position 5,565 of record NZ_JBSGBY010000289.1, on the reverse strand, counting down.
GCGGCCCGCACCCCCGAAGCGAACGCGCTCAGCTTCGAGGGGACAGCTCTGTCCTACGCAGAGTTCGCGGCCCGCGTCCGCCGCCTGGCCCGCTGGCTGATCGCCGAGGGCGTCGGCCCGGATTCCACCGTGGCCCTGGGCATGCGTCGCTCCCTGGACCTGGTCGTCGGCATGTACGCCGTCGTTACGGCCGGTGCCGCCTACGTTCCGCTGGACCCGGACCACCCGGCCGACCGCCTCGACTACATCCTCGAGACCGCCGACCCGGTCACCGTGCTGACCTCCGGCGAAGACCTGCTCATGGACACCGCGCAGGTCCGCATCGACCTGCTGGACCTGGCCGGATACTCCGACGAGCCGCTCACCGACGCCGATCGCATTGCCCCGCTGCGGGATTCGAACAACGCCTACGTCATTTTCACCTCCGGCTCGACCGGCCGCCCGAAGGGCGTGGCCGTCCCGCACTCGGCCATCGTCAACCGCCTGCACTGGATGCAGGCGGAGTACGGCCTGACCGCCGCCGACGTCGTCCTACAGAAGACACCCGCCACCTTCGACGTGTCGGTCTGGGAGTTCTTCTGGCCCTTGCAGATCGGCGCGCGTCTGGCCGTCGCCCGGCCGGACGCTCACCGCGACCCGGCCCAGCTCGCGGAACTCATCGCCCGCGAGGGCGTGACCGTCATCCACTTCGTGCCGTCGATGCTGTCCGTCTTCGTGGCCGAGGAAGTCGCCGCGCAGTGCACCAGCCTGCGCATGGTCTTCGCTTCCGGCGAGGCGCTATCGCCGCGACCCGCACACCGACTACGTGAGCTCACCGGCTCCGAGCTGCATAACCTCTACGGCCCCACCGAGGTGGCGGTCGACGTGACCTACCACCGGGTCACCGACACCGATATCGACACCGTCCCCATCGGCCGCCCCGTCTTCAATACCCAGGTCTACGTGCTGGATTCGCGCCTGCGCCCGGTGCCCATCGGCGTCGCCGGTGAGCTGTACCTGGCCGGTACCCAGCTCGCCACCGGTTACGTGTCCCGCCCCGACATCACCGCGGATCGCTTCGTGGCCAACCCGTTCGGCCGCGCGGAACGCATGTACCGCACCGGCGACCTGGTCAAGTGGACCGGCGACGGTGAGCTGGAGTACTTGGGCCGCACCGACTTCCAGGTCAAACTGCGTGGCTTGCGCATCGAACTGGGCGAGATCGAAACGGCGCTGAGCGAACTCGCCGAAGTCGCGCAGGCGGTCGTGACGGTACGCGGCACCGACCCGGCCCTGGTCGCCTACATCGTCTCCGCCCCCGGCACCGAGTTCTCCGGCAGCGTCCTGAAAACAGCGCTGGCCCAACGGCTCCCGGCCTACATGATCCCCGCCGTCTACGTCCCCCTGGACGCCCTGCCGCTCAACGCCTCCGGCAAGCTCGACCGTGCCGCCCTGCCCGCCCCCGCGCAGGCCGCCACCGCCTTCCGCGCACCCACCGGTCCCGAAGAGCGCCTCGTCGCCGAGGTCTTCACGTCCCTGCTCGGCGTCGAACGCGCCGGATCCGACGACGATTTCTTCGCCCTCGGCGGCAACTCGCTCATCGCCACCCAGCTGGTCGCCCGCCTGGGCAAGGCCGCGGGCGTGCGGATTCCGCTGCGCGCCGTCTTCGAGGACGCCACCGTCGCCGGGCTGGCCGCCCGCATCTCGGCCGCCGACGCCGAATCCGTCATCGAACTGCCGCCGATCACCGTGCGCGAGCGCGGCGACCGCATCCCGCTGTCCATCGCCCAGCAGCGCATGTGGTTCCTCAACCGCTTCGACATTCGCGACGGCTACACCATCCCGTTCGCGCTGCGACTCACCGGAACCCTCAACCTCGACGCGCTGCGCGCCGCCGTCGCCGACGTGGTCGACCGGCACGAGACGCTGCGCACTCTCTACCCCGAGCACGACGGCGAGGCGAGCCAGGTCATCCTGCCCGCCGGCACCCGCCTCATCGACCTGGTGCCCGAGCCCGTCACCGCCGATCAACTCCCCGGCCTGGTGGAAGCGGTGGCGCGCACCGCCTTCGACGTCACCGCCGAGGTGCCCTTCCGCATCCGGCTGCTCGAGCTCACCGACGAGCCGGGCACCCACCTGCTGGTCATGGTGGTGCATCACATCGCCGCCGACGGCTGGTCCTTCGGCCCGCTCACCCGCGATATCGCCACCGCCTACGTGGCCCGCTGCGCCCGGGAGGTCCCGAACCTGGCGCCGCTGCCGGTGCAGTACGCCGACTACGCGCTCTGGCAGCGCGACGCCCTCGGCAGCCCCGACGACGCGAACTCGGTGCTGGCCGGGCAGCTGGCGCACTGGACCCGCCGACTGCACGGCGTGCCGGACGTGCTGGCCCTGCCCAGCGACCGGCCCCGTCCCGCCGTCGCCACCGGTCGCGGCGCGGGCTTCACCGGCCGCTTCGACGCCGAATTGCACTCGGCCGTCCTCGATTTCGCGAGCACTCGCCGCGTCACCCCGTTCATGGTCCTGCACACCGCGCTGGCCGTGACCCTGGCCCGCCTCTCCGGCACCTCCGACATCGTCATCGGCACCCCGGTGGCCGGGCGCGGCGACGAGGCCCTCGACAACCTGGTCGGCATGTTCGTCAACACCCTGGTGCTGCGCACCGAGGTGCGTCCCGAGGTGTCGCTGGGCGAACTGCTCGTGCACGTCCGCGACACCGACCTGACGGCCTTCGACCACGCCGTGGTCCCCTTCGAAATGCTGGTCGACGCCGTCAATCCGGTGCGCTCCCAGTCGCACGCACCGCTGTGCCAGGTGACCCTGACGCTGCAGAACCACCTGCGTCCCAGCGTCCGGCTCAACCGGCTGGCCATCGAGGCGCTCACCGTCGAGGCCACCGCCACCCAGTTCGACCTGGACTGGACCATGGCCGAAACCACCGACGCCGCAGGCGAACCCGGCGGCATCGACGTCTACATCACCTACGCCACCGACCTGTTCGACCCGGACACCATCGCCGGATTCCAGGCCACCTACGAACGGGTGCTGCGCGCACTGCTCGCCGACCCGCGCACCGGCGCCGGCGACGTGGAGATCATGTCGCGGGCGGAACGCGGTGAGCTGCTGGTGAACCGCAACTTCACCGGGCGGACCCTGCCCGTCGAGACGCTGGCCGAACTGCTGGACGCGCGTGCGGCACAGGATCCGGAGGCGGACGCGGTCTTCTTCGAAGACCAGCGAGTGTCCTACGCCGACCTGGCCCGGCGCGTGAATCGCTTGGCGCGCCTGCTGATCTCGGAAGGCATCGGCCCGGACGACATCGTCGGCGTCACCTCGCAACGCTCGGTCGACATGGTGGTGGCGCTCTACGCCGTCATCGCCGCCGGTGCCGCCTACGTGCCGATCGACCCGGCCCACCCGGCCGATCGCATCGCGCACGTGCTGGCCACCTCGAACGTCGGCCTGGTCCTGACCGTCGGCGGTGCCGAGCTCCCCGAGCTGGATGGCGTTCGCGTCCTCGACGTTTCAGAACTCGGTGCGCTGGAAGGCTTCTCGGACACTCCCATCCAGCCCGCCGACCGCCGCACCCCTCTGCGCCCCGACAACCTCGCCTACGTCCTCTACACCTCCGGCTCCACCGGTCTCCCCAAGGGCGTGGCCACCTCGCACCGCGCCATCATGAACCAGCTGCGCTGGCTGGAATCCCGCTACGGCGTCACCCGCGCCGACCGGATCATGCAGCGCGCCCCGCTGGCCTTCGACGTCTCGGTCTGGGAATGCTTCCTGCCCGCCATGGTCGGTGCGCCCCTGGTGATTCCGCGCCCCGGCGGCCACCAGGACCTCGACTACCTGGCCGGGCTCATGCGCGAATTCGGCGTCACCATCGCCGAACACGTGCCGTCGGTGCTGGCGGCCCTGATCGCCGAGGGACACGGCGACGCGCTGGCCTCCTTCCGCCACCTGCACACCGGCGGCGAGGCGCTGCCGGTGGAGCTGCTGGGTCGCCTGCGTGAGCTGGTCGGCGGCTCCGTGCACAACGCCTACGGCCCGACCGAGGCCGCGATCTCGACGATCTATCACGAATTCTCCGACACCGACCCGGATTTCGAGGTCGCCATCGGCCGCCCGAACTGGAACACCCGCGCCTACGTGCTCGACGCCCGCATGCGCCCGGTGCCGACCGGCGTGATCGGTGAGCTCTATCTGGCGGGCGCGCAGCTGGCGCGCGGCTATCAGGGCCGTGGCGGACTCACCGCCGACCGCTTCGTGGCCGACCCGTTCGGGGTGCCGGGCGCGCGCATGTACCGCACCGGCGACCTGGTGCGCTGGAACCGCGCGGGCGACCTGGTGTACATGGGCCGCAACGACTTCCAGGTGAAGCTGCGCGGCCAGCGCATCGAGCTCGGCGAGATCGAGGCGGCGCTGCTGTCGGCCCCGGGTGTCGCGCACGCGGTGGTGCTGCTCGCCAAGGACACCGCCGGAACCGATTGCCTGGTCGGCTACGTCTCCGGGGCCGACCTCACCGCCGAGGCGGTCCTCGAGCACGCCCGCACCCAGCTGCCGTCCTACATGCTGCCCGCCCACCTGGCCGTGCTCGCGGACATGCCGCTCACCAGCGTCGGCAAGCTCGACCGGAACGCCCTGCCCGCCGTCGAATTCACCGCCGCCACGGTCGCCTACCGCGAACCCCGCCCCGGCATCGAGGCCACGCTGGCCGCCCTGATCGGGGATCTGCTCGGCGGCCTCACCATCGGCGCGGACGACGACTTCTTCGCGCGCGGCGGCAACTCGCTGCTGGCCATGCGACTGGTGGCGCGCGCCAATGCCGCCTTCGGCGCGGACCTCACCGTGCGCCAGCTCTTCGAGGCCCCGACCGTCGCCGAACTCGCCGCCCGCATCACCGCGGGCGGGCACGGCGTGCCGCTGCGGCCCATGCCGCGCCCGGAGCGAATCCCGCTGTCGCTGGCCCAGACCCGCATGTGGCTGCTCAACCGCCTGGACCCGGAATCCGCGGCCTACAACGTGCCCGCGGCCGTCCGCGTCACCGGCGAGATCGATACCGGCGTGCTCATGGCGGCCTTCGCCGACGTGGTCGCCCGGCACGAATCCCTGCGCACCATGTATCCGGAGGATCAGGACGGGGTCGGCTACCAGCTCATCCTGCCCGCCGCCGAGGCTCCGCTCCCGCTCGAACTGCGCGACGCCACCGATCTGGCCTGGATCGAGGAGTTCATCGGGCGCGGCTTCGACGTGACCACCACGGTCCCGTTGCGCGCCGCCCTGATTCGCGAATCCGCGCACAGCCACGTGCTGGTCGTGGTGCTGCACCACATCGCCGGTGACGGGCAGTCGCAGGATCCGCTGCTGCGCGACACCATCACCGCCTACCTGTCCCGCGCCGCGGGCCAGGCCCCGGCCTGGCAGGAGCTGCCGGTCCAGTACGCCGACTACGCACTGTGGCAGCGGGCCGTCCTGGAACAGTCCGGCGAGCGGCAATCAATGCATAGATCGCAATATCTACAAATTTGGATATCGGACAGATACCCATGCGGCCCAGGGATGCTCGACCTCGGCATCCTCCGTAGG
>NZ_JBSGBY010000288.1:0-10489 GCF_053601505.1 Nocardia sp. NPDC004722 | reverse complement strand
CGCCCGCGCCGAACGCGCGCACGCCGCCCGCCGCCAAGCCGCCGCCGTGGCCGCGGTGGTCGCCGAATCCGCCGAGAAGGTGGCGGGCGAACTCGAACAGGTGGTCGCGCAGGCGTCGGCCCGCCGCGACGAGTTGGTGCGCCGCCGTAGCGAATTCGCGGCCCAGGTGGAGCAGACCAAGGAACGCGCCCGCGCCCTCACCGCCCAGCTGACCCAGCTCACCGACACCGTGCACCGCGACGAGGTGGCCCGCGCCCAGGCGGCATTGCGCATCGAACAGGTCGAGACCACCATCTCCGAACAGTTCGGCCTCAGCCTCGACGATCTCATCGCCGAGTACGGCCCCGACGTCCCCATGCCGCCCACCGCGCTGGAGATGATGGAGTACGAGGCGGCCCGCGAGCGCGGCGAAACCGTCAGCGAACCCCAGCCCATGCCCTACGACCGCGCCACCCAGGAGCGCCGCGCCAAGCGCGCCGAGAAGGACCTCGTCACCCTCGGCAAGGTGAATCCCCTTGCGCTGGAAGAGTTCGCGGCGCTCGAGGAGCGCTACACCTTCCTCAACACCCAGCTCGAGGACGTCAAGAAGGCCCGCCAGGACCTGATGGACGTGGTCGCCGAGGTCGACGAGCGCATCCTGCAGGTGTTCACCGAGGCCTACGAGGACGTGGAACGCGAATTCGAGGGCGTGTTCTCGCGGCTATTCCCGGGCGGTGAGGGCAGGCTGCTGCTCACCGATCCCGCCAACATGCTGACCACCGGCGTCGAGGTCGAGGCCCGCCCGCCGGGCAAGAAGGTCAAGCGGCTGTCGCTGCTCTCGGGCGGCGAGAAGTCGCTGGCCGCAGTGGCTTTCCTGGTGTCGATCTTCCGCGCCCGGCCGTCCCCGTTCTACGTCATGGACGAGGTCGAGGCGGCGCTGGACGACACCAACCTGCGCCGGCTCATCGGACTGTTCGAGCAGCTGCGGGAGAAGAGCCAGCTGATCGTCATCACCCACCAGAAGCCGACCATGGAGGTCGCCGACGCGCTCTACGGCGTCAGCATGCGCGGTGACGGCATCACCCAGGTGATCTCGCAGCGGTTGCGCGGCGAGAACCTGGTCGGCGCCACACCCTGACCACGGTCGGTCCCGGTGAGCGGGAATTCTGCTGCACGCCAATGTGAAATGCCTGCGGGTCGTATGGGGTAGGCGCTAGCGTCCCGCCCCATGAGACGCTCCATCGCCGTACTGGCCGCCGGCCTCGTCGTCGGACTCGCCGCACCCATGCCCCTCGCCCTGGCCGATTCGGGATCCTCCGGATCGGCCTCGGGCTCAGGCACCGGATCCCTGTCCGGGTCGGGCGGCAACAGCAATCTGCCGCCCTACAGCCAGTGGATCAGCGACGTCACCACGGTGGCCAACGCCGCCCAGACCTACCTGACGACGGCGCTGCCCGGAGCCACCAAGCCCGCCATCGTGTTCGACATCGACAACACGGTGCTCGAGACCAGCTACCACCCGGGGCCGATCACCCCCGCCATCCCGCCCATGCTGAAGCTGGCGCAGTGGGCGAAAAGCCAAGGCGCGTCGCTCATCTTCGTGACCGGGCGGCCCGCGCTGCTCGGCTTCTACACCCAGATCAACCTCAGCTCCGTCGGCTACTCCGTGGACGGCCTCTACGGCGGCGGCCTCACCACCGGCTCGGCGGGCGCGGGCGCGCTCGCCGACTACAAGACCGCCACCCGCGTCGCCATCGAGGGCCAGGGTTACACCATCGTCGCCAATATCGGCAACAGCGCCTCCGACCTGTCCGGTGGGCACGCCGAACAGACCTTCAAACTGCCGGATTACAACGGCGCCCTGCCCTGATCGGCCTCTCAGCCCTGATCGGCCGCCGATTTCAGCCGCGCCGCACCGGATTCCGCCAGCCAGGTCTCGAAAGTCCGCAGTCCCGGATGGATTTCGCGCAGCGCGGCGATATCGGCATGCCAGCCCTGGCCCTGCCGCGACAGCCGCCAAGCCGCCACCACCTCCGGACCCATCGCCTCGGCCTCGACTTCCGGGGCCTCCTCGTAGCGCACCGGTATGCCGATGGCGGCGCTGATCGCCGCCGCACCCTCGAGCATGGTGAGCGCGTCACCCGCCAATTCCAAAGTCTGCCCGTGGAATCGGGCCGGATCGTCGAACGCCAGCTGCGCGAACACGGCGATATCGTCGACGGCGATGGACTGGATCGGCCGATCGGCCGGGAACAACTGCCGATGCACGCCATTGTTGATGCCGTCGATCGGGAACCCCCGCATGAGGTAGTTCTCCATGAACCGCACCGGCCGCAGGATGGTCCAGTGCAGGCCGCTCTCGCGCAGCGCCGCCTCCACCTGCCGCTTGCCCTGCGCACCCCACTTCCCGTCCTCGGTGTAGGACGCGACGGTCGTGAACACGATGAACTCCACCCCGGCCGCCTTCGCCGCGACGAGGAACCGGGTGCCGCGCTCGACCTCCAACCCGACATCCCAGCCGTTGGGGCCGAAAGTGGCGGGCGGCACCAGGAATGCCGCGCCCACGCCCGCCAGGGCGGCCTCGATACTGCCGGGATCGTCGAAATCGCCGACGCTCAATTCCGCGCCCGCCGCCGCGAGCTCCTGCGCGGCAGACGATCGCGCGTCCCGCACCAGCGCCCGCACCCGCCGCCCCACGGCCAGCAGCCGCCGCGTGGTCGCGCCGCCCTGCTTGCCGGTCGCCCCGGTCACCAGGATCAGATCATCGCGAGAAGACAGTTCATCACGAGAAGACATTGTCGCCCGTTCGTTCGGTAGTATTCGGGTCGGCTGACCCGAATATGAACGCTAGAAGCGCCCGTTTCCGTTGGCCACCATCGGAAAGGACCCGCGTAACGAAATGTCCGCGCCCGCCCTGCCTCAGACGCAGCCCGCCGCGCCCGGCGGCCAGCCCATGCGGAGTGCCGCGGACGATTGGTCCGCGCCGAACGGTCGGGCCGACTCCGAAGTTCGGGCCGCCGCGAATAATCGGGCTGATGCGCGGCGCAATCGCGCGCTGGTGCTCGCGGCCGCGCATCGCGCGCTCGCGGAGGGCGGGGTCGCGGTCTCGCTGGCCGAGGTGGCGCGCCGGGCGGGTGTCGGCGCGGGCACCGTGTACCGGCATTTCCCCACCAAAACCGCACTGCTGGAAGCGGTTATGCAGCAGCGCATCGACCGGCTCACCGGATTGGCGCACCGCCTGCGAGACGCTCCCGACGCGGGCGCGGCGTTCTTCTCCTTCTGCACCGAGGTGATCGTCTCCAGCCACCGCAACCAGGCCATGTGCGACATGGTCAGCAACGACGGCTGGCCGCGCGAACTGGTCCGGGACGCGGGCGCGCGCTTCCATGCCGCCCTCGGCGACCTGCTCACCGCCGCCCAGCGGCAGGGCGCGGTGCGCACCGATCTGCTGCTGTCGGATGTACTCGCCCTGTTCACCGGATGCGTTGCCATCCAACGCCTCAGCCCCGGCCAGGAACTGTCGCGCCCCGCCGCGCTGGTGCTGGATTCGATGCGCGCCCGCCCCACGACGCCCGCCGTAACGAAACGCCGGAACCCCTCCGCCCGGAGTGACGAAACCTCCGCCCGTAACGAAACCCTGATATCACTCTGCCCCATCTGCACCGCGCCGATCCACCCCACCGGCACCGGCCGCCCTCCCCGCTACTGCTCACCCGCCTGCCGCCAGAAAGCTCACCGTCGTCGCCACGCCGCGACCGCCTAGCCCTCGGTTCCCGCGCGACAGGTCATTCCGGACCATCCGATTCCGGGTCATAGGTGGGCGCGAACCTCGATCGGCTATCGCCGCACAGTCGCCGACCAGCGGCGCTCGCTACTTGGATACCGCGCCGGCCCGCCGTACCGTGGGCGATGGTCAGGCGGCCGTGAGGTGCAACGTGTAGTGCGCCGCGTTTTCGCCCTCTGAACACGTCTATTCCGGTGCGGCGGTTCACCGGTGTCCGCGCCCACTGTGAAACTCGTTGGGGCGCTTCGTGACCTGGGTGTGTCCGAAACGGTGCGAAGGTGTGACGAGACGGCTGAGATGGTGAAAAACGCTGGTAGAGGGCCATATACGGTGTCTTTGTTACCACCCGCAAACCGGCAGTGGGGAAGTACGCTCCCTGCGTGGTTTGGGTGTCGGCCGCGACGTTCGGTGTCGCATGGTGGCTCGGTTTGTATCTGCTGGCGCGGGATCCGCGAAAGCCGTTGTTACGCAGGGCGGCCGTCGGGTTGCTGGTCTACGCGGCCGCGGTGGTGACCGATCGGCTGGCCGGGGGGAGTCCCTGGTTCGACGGGGTGCGGATCGTGCTGGTGTGCGCCCCGGTACTGGCCTTCAGCGGCGTGTTCGTGCGGCTGCTGCCCGCCCGCGCCGTCGAGCGCGTGGACCGCGTGTGGCGGGTCGGGCTGATACCACTGTGCGCGCTGCTGGCCATGCCCGCCGCGGGCGGCTTCCTGCCCGCCGGGTATCTGCTGGGCGCGCTCACCCTGCTGGCCCTGCTGGGCACCATGCTGGGCATGCTCGGCCAGCACGCCGAATGGTCGGAGGACTCACGCCGCTCGGCGTCGGGGCTGCTCACCGTGGGCGCGCTGCTGCTCGGGCTGAGCGCGGCCCTGATCCTGCTGGGCCTCAATGTGCTTCCGCGCACCGCCATGCTCTCGGTGGTGGCCGCCGACCTGGTGGTGCTGGGCCTCGGCATCGCGGTGATCGACGCCTACGACGAGGGGGAAGCCTTGCGCGCGGGCATGATCCACTCGCTGGTCGTCTCGGCCGCCACCGCCGCGGTGTTCGGTGGCCAAGCCGCGCTGGCGCTGGCCTTGGCGGGGGAGCGCCCCGCCCTGGTGTCGTTGCTGTTCGGCGCCATCGCCGCCGCCATCACGCTGCAAGTGCTCAACGCGCCCTTGCAGGCGGGCGCCGACCGGTTGGCCTTCGCCTCGGACCCGCGCCTGTTCGCCGCCCGCGTCGAAATGCGCAGCGCGACCGAAGCTCTGCTGCGCGCGACCGGGGAGGGGCTGCGCGCAGGCGGGGACGGGCTGCGCAGGGGCGGGGACGGCGGGATGTAGTCGGCCGAGCGGCCTACAGCAGGTCGCTCACATCGTCGGGAACATCGACGGCGTATTTGCGGAGCGTGTCCATCGGGACGACCTCCAGGGCGTTCTCGTGGGTGGCGGCCAGCACCACCGGCGCGGCCACCCCGTCCTCGTGGGCGTGCAGCCAGCGCACGGCCACCACGCACCACCGGTCACCCGGTTGCAGGCCGGGGAAGTTGTTCTCCGGCCGCGGGGTGACGAGGTCGTTGCCGATCGACTTCTGGTGCTCCAGAAACTCCGCGGTCACCACCGTGCAGACGGTGTGGCTACCCAAGTCCTCGGGACCGGTGCTGCAGCATCCGTCCCGGTAGAAGCCGGTGAGAGGATCGGTGCCACACTCCTCCAGCGGTCCCCCAAGCACATTTCGATCGGTCACGTCGCCGATCCTATTGTCTCGGTGTCGCATTCGCCGCTCCTTCCGCACTGTGGCACGTAGACGGGCAGACCGGTCGGTCGTTGTTGGGTTTTCCACGGCCCACCCCGGCGTGTCGACGCTTCCACGGTATAGCCGTGTGATAAACGACACTGCTCCTCGACGCCTCGGTCGGTGTGTGAAACCGGCAATACAGGTGCCTCTGAAAGGATGGGGCCGTGACGACTGCAGAAGTTTGGATTCTCATCGCGGCGATCGCCGCGGTGCTGCTCGTGGCGCTGGTGGCCGGGTACGGCCTCAACAGGCGCCGCCGGATCTCGCTGACCCCGGAGACCACCGAAACCAAGGAGGTCACCGACCGGTCGGGCGGATACCAGGCCTCGAGCGGATTCAGCTTCAGTCAGGGGAGCGCGGCGGAGAAGGAGAAGGTCCCGACCACGCCGAAACCCCCGCTGCCCGAGCGCACCGACGACGAGGGCCAGCCACACGTCGGCGACGACGCCGCCGTCCCGCGCGACGCCGCCAAGCGCACCATCACCAATGTCCGCCTGCCCGACCCGGTCCAGGGCCCCGAACCCGCCCCCGAGACCGCCGAGTCCGTCACAGCCGCCGAATCCACCGACGGGAGCGGTCAGCCTGCTGCCGAATCCACCGACCCGGCCGCCGCGACCGACCCGGTGACGACCCCGGCCGAGGAGACCGCGACCGGTCAGGCCCAGGCGGCCGCTGATTCGCAGGCCACCGCCGAGTCCGGTTCGGCTGCTCCGACTTCCGGCGGCGCGCCCGAGGCCGCCGAGTCCAACGCCGCCGAGTCCAATGCCGCCCGCGGGGAGGCGGTGGAGGCCGCCGCGCAAGCCGGTGAGTCCGCCGCCGACACTGCCGCCGGAGACGTTGCCGAGCAGCCGGTTTCGGAGGAAGCCGCCGCGGAGGAGGCCGCCGAGGCCGCTGTCGCCGCCGCCGAGGTGGCCGCCGGTGCGGAGGCCGCGGTCGCCGCGCGGGCCACCGCCCCCGAATCCGCCGCGCCCGCGCCGACTTCCGCTCCGGCGGAGGCTCCCGCCATCGCCGAGATCGAGCCCACCGCGGGCCGTCTCACCCGCCTACGCGGCCGCCTGTCGCGCTCGCAGACCGCCGTCGGCAAGTCGCTGCTCGGCCTGCTCGGCGGCGGCGATCTGGACGAGGAGTCCTGGGAGGAGATCGAGGACACCCTCGTCATGGCCGATCTCGGCACCGCCAGCACCGCGGTCATCGTGGAGCGGCTGCGCGAGGAGATGGCCTCGCGCAGCGTGCGCACCGCCGCCGAGGCGCGCGCGGTGCTACGCGAGGTGCTCGTCGAGGCGCTACGTCCGGAACTGGATCGCTCGATCCGCGCGCTGCCGCACGCCGATCACCCCTCGATCCTGCTGGTCGTGGGCGTGAACGGCACCGGAAAGACCACCACCACCGGCAAATTGGCGCGCGTGCTGGTCGCCGACGGCCGCCGGGTGCTGCTCGGCGCGGCCGACACCTTCCGCGCCGCCGCCGCCGATCAGCTGCAGACCTGGGGCGAGCGCGTGGGCGCGGAGACCGTGCGCGGCAAGGAGGGCGCGGATCCCGCGGCCGTCGCGTTCGACGCGGTGAGCGCCGGCATCGACCGCGGTGTGGATGTCGTGCTCATCGACACCGCCGGCCGCCTGCACACCAAGACCGGCCTGATGGACGAGCTGGGCAAGGTGAAGCGCGTCGTGGAGAAGAAGGCGGCGGTCGACGAGGTCATCCTGGTGCTGGACTCGACGGTCGGCCAGAACGGCCTGATGCAGGCCCGCGTGTTCGCCGATGTCGTGGATATCACGGGTGTCGCGCTGACCAAACTGGACGGAACGGCCAAGGGCGGCATCGTCTTCCAGGTGCAGCACGAGCTCGGCGTACCAGTCAAACTGGTCGGTTTGGGAGAGGGCGCGGATGATCTCGCCCCCTTCGAACCGGGCGCCTTTGTCGACGCTTTGCTCGGATAACAACCCCTGAACTGCATCGATACCGAAATCAACATCAACCTCACAATGTCGTCGTAACAGTGGCGCGGTTTCGGAAACGTGACCGCAACACTGCAATCTCATCCGTTCACCTACGCGAAACGCCGCAGGATCACGGCGGAAACACCGACTGACGAATCTCATTGCAGGCTTATTCGCAGGTTGCTGCGGGGCTCATGATGAGGAGGACAAAAGGTGGCGTACCCACTCGTTGATTTGCCGAACACCGGCGACACGGCATGGATGCTCGCGAGCTCGGCATTGGTGCTGTTGATGACCCCTGGGCTCGCGTTCTTCTACGGCGGCATGGTCCGTGGCAAGAACGTGCTGAACATGATCATGATGTCCATCAGTGCGATGGGCATCGTCGGCGTCCTATGGGCGATCTTCGGATTCTCCACGGCGTTCGGCAATGACAAGTTCGGACTGATCGGCAATCCGACCCAGTTCTTCGGACTCAAGGGCCTGATCGGCTCGGATTCGCACGCGGCCGTCGCCGCCGATCCGTCCAAGGGCATCCAGGCCGCCGACGCGGTCGGCATCCCGCTGGCGGGCAACACCGGCATCCCGATGACCGTGTTCGTGGCCTTCCAGCTGATGTTCGCGATCATCACCGTCGCCCTGATCTCGGGCGCGGTCGCCGATCGCCTGAAGTTCGGCGCGTGGGCGCTGTTCGCCGCGGTGTGGGCGACCGTCGTCTACTTCCCCGTCGCGCACTGGGTCTTCGACTTCAACGCCACCGACTCGGACGGCAACATCATCCACGCGGGTGGCTGGATCGCCAACAAGCTCAAGGTGATCGACTTCGCGGGTGGTACCGCCGTCCACATCAACGCCGGTGCCGCGGGTCTCGCGCTCTGCCTCGTCCTCGGCAAGCGCAAGGGCTGGCCCAAGACCCCGATGCGCCCGCACAACCTGCCCTTCGTCATGCTCGGCGCCGGTCTGCTGTGGTTCGGCTGGTTCGGCTTCAACGCCGGTTCGGCGCTGTCCTCCAACGGCACCGCGGGTTCCACCTTCCTGACCACCACCTTCGCCACCTGCACCGCCATGCTCGGCTGGCTGCTCGTCGAGAAGATCCGTGACGGTCACGCCACCTCGCTCGGTGCCGCCTCGGGCATCGTCGCCGGTCTGGTCGCCATCACCCCGTCCTGTTCCTCGGTGAACGTGCTCGGCGCACTGGCCATCGGCCTGGTCGCCGGTGTGGCCTGCGCCCTCGCGGTGGGCCTGAAGTTCAAGCTCGGCTTCGACGACTCGCTCGACGTGGTCGGCGTCCACCTCGTCGGCGGCATCATCGGCACCCTGATGGTCGGCCTGGTCGCCACCGCCGAGGCGCCGGCTCACGTGAAGGGTCTGTTCTACGGCGGCGGCTTCGACCAGCTGTGGCGTCAGGCCGTCGGTGCCGGTGTGGTTCTTGCGTTCTCGTTCATCGTGACCCTGATCATCGCCTTCGCCATCAAGTTCACCATCGGCCTCCGCGCTACGGAGGAAGAGGAGTTCGTGGGCATGGACGAGTCCGATCACGCGGAAACGGCATACGATTTCGCTGCTGTGGGTGGTGCGGCGCGCACCGCCGCCGTCAAGGAGGCATGACGAAAATGAAACTGATCACTGCGATCGTTAAGCCGTTCACCCTGGAGGACGTGAAGACCGGCCTGGAGCAGGCGGGCGTGCTGGGCATGACCGTCAGCGAAGTGCAGGGCTACGGACGCCAGAAGGGCCACACCGAGGTTTACCGCGGTGCCGAGTACTCGGTCGACTTCGTCCCGAAGGTTCGGGTCGAGGTGGTCGTGGACGACGCCTCCGTCGACAAGGTCGTCGAGGTCATCGTGGAAGCCGCCCGCACCGGCAAGATCGGTGACGGCAAGGTCTGGGTGACCCCGGTCGACGCGATCATCCGGGTGCGCACCGGTGAGCGCGGAGCCGACGCCCTGTAAGCACAGGTAGAGCTCTGTAATCACAGGCAGATCCAGAGGCGGCCCCGGCCTCCGTCGGCGTCCCAACGACCGGCGGAGGCGGGGCCGCCCCCATGTGGGGCGACGAACTGAATCGAGATGGGTGGTGGGACGTGGGTTTTCAGCAAGCACGCGACGAGAAGGCCGGAGCCGACAAGGGTTCCAACGGTGCTTCGGATCTGGTGAGGGCCCGCGATCAACTGCTCGCTGAGCACAGCGCCAACGGCCGCACCTCGCGGCTGGACGCGGAAGCTCTGCGGGAAGCCCTGGTGGACCTGTTCGACCTGTGGCTGACCACCAAGGGGCACGAGGTCGGCATCACCGCCGACAGTGGCCTGGCCATCGTCGCGGTGGGCGGATTGGGCCGCCGGGAAATGCTGCCCTATTCCGACCTGGATCTGGTGCTGCTCTACGACGGGATCGACCCCAAGCGGGTCGCCGAGGTCGCCGATCAGCTCTGGTATCCGCTGTGGGACGCCCACATCAAGCTCGACCACAGTGTGCGCACCGTCCCGCAGGCGTTGCGGGTGGCCTCCGACGATCTGACCGCGGCCCTCGGCATGCTCGAGGCCCGGCACATCGTCGGCGACGAAGGATTGAGCAGCCTGCTCATCACGGGCGTGCGACGGGACTGGCGTGCCGGAGTCCGGTCCCGTTTCGACGCCCTGCTCGAGCAGGCCCAAACCCGCTGGCGCAGAAGCGGAGACGTCGCCCACCGCGCCGAGCCCGATCTCAAGAACGGCCGCGGCGGACTGCGCGACATCCAGTTGCTGGACGCCCTCGCCATCGCACAACTGACCGACGCCATGCCGGGGCTCGGTCCGGAAGTGCCCGGCGGCGGGCTCAAACAGGCGCATCGCCGCCTGCTGGACGTGCGCACCGAACTGCATCGGGTGGCGGGCCGGGCCCGCGACCAGTTGCGGGCGCAGGACGCGGACGAGATCGGGGCCGCCCTGCGCCTCGGGGACCGCTTCGATCTGGCCCGCACGCTCAGCGACGCGGCCCGCACCGTCAGCTATTCCACCGACGTCGGCCTGCGGACCGCCGGG
>NZ_JBSGBY010000287.1:0-10495 GCF_053601505.1 Nocardia sp. NPDC004722 | reverse complement strand
AGCTCCTCGAGCTTGACGATCGCCGTCTCGTCGCCGACCACGGCCACCTTGGCCAGCCCGGCCACGGTCCGCTGCTCGAACACGTCCTGCGGGGTGAACACGATGCCCGCCGCCCGCGCCCGCGACACCAGCTGGATCGACAGGATCGAGTCGCCGCCGATGGCGAAGAACGAATCGTCCGCGCCCACCGATTCGGCGCGCAGCAGTTCCGCGAACAGCTGCGCCAGTTGCGTTTCCACCGGGCCCGACGGCGCGCGCGTACTGGTGGCCGGGAACTCCGGCTCGGGTAGCGCGGAGCGATCCAGCTTGCCGTTGGCGGTCAGCGGCAGCGAATCGAGCACCATGATCGCCGACGGCACCATGTGGGCAGGCAAGCTCTGGCCGACGTGCTCGGCCAACGCGGCGGTATCGACGACGTGGCCGGCAGTCGGCAGCACGTACGCCACCAAAGCCGTAGCGCCCGAAGGCAATGTCTTGCCCATGGTCACCGCGAAATCCACATCCGCGTGCGCCTCGAGCGCATTGTCGATCTCGCCCAGTTCGATACGGAATCCGCGGATCTTCACCTGGAAGTCCGAACGCCCCAGGTATTCGATGACCCCGTCCTCGCGGCCGTACCGCACCAGGTCACCGGTCCGGTACAACCGCGCGCCCGGGTTCTCGGCGCTGCCGAAGGGGCTGGCCACGAAGCGTTCCGAGGTGAGCCCCGGCCGCCCGAGGTACCCCTGCGCGAGCGCGGGACCCGACAGGTACAGCTCGCCGATCACGCCCGCGGGCACCGGCCGCAGCCGGGTGTCCAGCACGAACGCGCCGACGCCGGGAATCGCGGTGCCGATGGTGATGGGTTCGCCTGCCACCATGGCCGCGCTGCTGGTGGCGAGAATGGTCGCCTCGGTCGGGCCGTAGCCGTTGTAGAAGGCCCGCCCGGGCACCGCCCAGCGCGACACCAGCTCGGGACCGAACTTGTCACCGGCGACGACCACGACCTTCAGATCGTCGAGCCCGCTCGCGTCCACCGACTCCAGCGCGGCCGGGGTGATGAGCATGTGCGAAACGCGTTCGCGCCGTAGCAGTTCGGCCAGGTCCTGCCCGCCGAAGACGGTCGGCGGCGAGACCACCAGGGTCGCGCCGGAGGAGAAGGCCAGCAGCAGTTCCAGCACCGAGACGTCGAAGTTCGGCGAGCACACGTGCAGGACCCGGGCGTCGCGGTCGATGCCGTAGTGCTCGCGCTCGGCGGTGATCAGCGCGCCCAGACCGGTGTGCGTGACGACGACGCCCTTGGGGCGGCCGGTCGAACCGGAGGTGTAGATGACGTAGGCCGGATGCTGCTCGGTGAGCGCGCGCACCCGGTCGGCGTAGGAGATGGGGTGTGCGGGCCGCGCCTCGATGCGCGCCTCGACCTCGGGATCGTCGAGCACCAGCCAGGAGACGCCGTCTCCGAGCTGCGCGCGATGCGCCGAGTTGGTCACGCCGAGCATCGCGCCCGAGTCCGACAGCAGGTATTCGATGCGGTCCGGCGGATACTTCGGGTCGACCGGCACGTACGCCGCGCCCGCCTTGGCGATGGCCCAGACCGCGAGCACCGACTCCAGCGAACGGCTGATCCCGATGGCGACCACATCGCCGGGGCCCACGCCCGCGTCGATGAGTTCGCGCGCCAGCCGCGAGGAAATCTCGTCGAGTTCCCGATACGTGAGCTCCCGCTGGTCGGCGGGGGCGCCGGTCGGGTTGAAACGGATCGCCACCGCATCGGCCGCAGCCTCGACCGAGGCGGTCAGAAGCTGCCCGAAGAGCAGGCTGCCGGACCGGCGGCGACGACTACCACGAGCTGAACGGCGGGCAGTATCCATTCGAGTGTATTCACCTCTCGCGTTCATCAGGTTCCGCCCGGCCGAAGCGAATTCGACACCCACCCGGCGACATGCGGGAGCGCAGTCGGTGGTGGTGGCGGTCCGAGCAATCCTATACGGGTGCACCGGTGCAGAATTACTGCCCGAGCTCTCACTCACCCATCGCAACGAGAGCGGTACCGCGTTGCAGCTTCATCAACGCGAGTGAAATAGCCCACAATTCACGGCCGGTCCCCGGCCCGCGGTCACAGCCAGCCGCGGCGGGTGGCCTGCACTCCTGCCTGGAATCGGGTGCTGGCCCCGAGCCGTTCGAGCAGACTCGCGGTGCGCCGCACCACCGTCCGGCGCGACAGGCCCAACCGCCGGGCGATGGTGTCGTCCGTCGCCCCCATGCTCATCAACGTCAGGATCGCCTTGTCGCGTTCGTCCAGCGCCTCCGACGGGTTCACCGAGATCGGCGTGGACATCAGCCACAGCGCGTCGAACGTCTTGACCAGCAGATCCAGCGTGGGCGACGGTCCGACCCGCACACCCATGGGATCGCCGCGGCGTTCATCGGTGTGCAGCACCAGCACCGCGCGCCGGTCGTCGGCGACGATCAGCTTCATGGGCGGATCGGGCAGCGTACGCGCCTGCGCGCCAACCGCATTGGTGGCCAGCACGTGCCGCAGCCGCTCGGGATCCTGGTAGATGGTCTCCTGATACAGCGTCCGGTAGTCGATACCGGCCTGAATCCGCGAGGACTTGAGCTCGAACATCCGCTCCTCGGTCTCCACATCGGAGAGGAACGGGCCGCGCTCCACCACCTTCACGCAGGTGTGCGCGGTGTGCTGCAGATCCTCGAAATCGGCCAGCAGCTGGCGGCGTTCGTAGACGGCCACCACCGCGCCGTCGGCGTCGGTGGTACGGCGCACGGAGCGGAAGGTCTCGCCCAGCCGCGCGGCGGCCGACTGCATGCGCAGCATGTCCTGATTGCGGCGTCGAGTCTCGGCCTCCGACAGGGCTTCCGGCGCGTGCGCGTCGAAACGCACCACGCCCTTGCCGTCGGTGAGCCGGACCACGGCCTCGAGCTGACACAGCGCCTCGAGCACCGTCTCGGCGATGCGCGGCGGAATGCTGAGTCGGTCGGCGACTTCGGGCACCGTCGAACGCGGGTGCTGGATCAGCACCCCGTACGCGCGCCCGTGCAGGGAGGCGGGGTCGAACAGATCGTCCAGTGTCGTCACCGCGCCCACCGGCATGCGCCGGTCCGGAAAACGTCCGGTCGTCGGAAGCGGTGAACGATCTACTGGTCCGGGCCCCACTGCTGCTGCATGAGAACGCCCTTGCTGGCTAGCCATGGCAGCGGATCCATCTTGTTGTCGGCGGCGTCCCAAATCTCGAGGTGCAGATGGGGACCTGTGGAATTACCGCGGTTGCCCACGGAGGCGATGACATCGCCGGTGTTCACGCGCTGGCCGACGTTCACGTACATGTCGTTGACGTGGCCGTAGACCGCGGTGGTGCCGTCGTCCTGCTTGACACGCACCCAGAGGCCGAAGCCCGAGGCGGGGCCGGCATCGATGACCGTGCCGCCCATGACGGAGTGGATCGGGGTGCCGATCGGGTCGGCGAAGTCGATGCCGTAGTGCATCGCGCCCCAGCGCATGCCGAAGCCGGAGGTCAGCTGGCCGTCGACCGGCTTGACCACGTTCGGGCCCGGATTGAGCTGCTGCTGCAGGGTTTTGAGGGTCTGCTCGGCCTGCTGCAGCGGCGCGGAGATCTCCGGCGGCAGGTTCTGCAGCCCGAAGGGGGCCGGGTCGGGGGTTGCCGCGGCGACCGGCTGGGCCTGGGGCGTGGCGTCCGCGACCGGCGCGGTGTCCTTGGCCTGCTTGAGCTCGAGCGCCGTGTCCTCGACCGCGAGATCCGCGCCGACGGTGGTGGGCGTCTCGTCATGGTTCGGGAGCAGGGGGGCGGCGTGCGCGAGGGCGGGAACGAGCTGCGTCGCGGTGCCGATCAGGGCTCCGGCGGCGACGGCCACGCCCGCGACGGTCTTCACTCGATCGGTGGCGGAGGGTTCGGCCCGGTGACGTCGGCGCGACGAGGTGCCAGCGCGGCCGGCACCGGAATCACCAAGCAAATCCATGACTGTTACGGAGTTCGCGGTCGTTCGGTGGTGCGGCACTGCAAGTCCTAGCGTTCGGTGGGTCCGGTAACGATTCGGCATCGCTGTGACGGAAACAGTACTCGGTTGTGACCGAACCGCAACCTTTTGTGCGATAACGCCAGCTGGAGCACTCGAACCCTTGATCACAAAAGGTAACCGACGGGGCACACTTGTGACATGGTTCTCGACGAGTTGGGTACGCCGATAATTCTCGCCCCGATGGCCGGTGGGCCGTCCACTCCGGAACTGGCCGCGGCCGTGTCCGAGGCGGGCGGGCTGGGATTCCTGGCCGCCGGATATTTGCCCGCGAGTGAGCTGGGCGCGCGGATCAAGGCCACGCGGGCGCTGACAGGCCGGGCGTTCGGGGCCAATCTGTTCTATCCCTCCGAGCCCAGTCCGACCGCTCGGTTCTCTCCTTATATAGAGGAGCTGTCCCGCGAGTTCCCCGTCGGCGACGCGAAGTACGACAGCGACGACTGGGAAGCCAAGCTGGACCTGCTGATCGCCGAGCCGGTGGCGGTGGTGTCGAGCACCTTCGGCTGCCCGACCGCCGAAGAGATCGCGCGACTGCACGCCGTGGGGTCCGAGGTGTGGGTGACGGTCACGACCGTGGCCGAGGCCCGGCAGGCCGTGGCGGCGGGCGCGGATGTGATTGTCGCGCAGGGCGCGGAGGCGGGCGGGCATCGCGGCACGTTCGTCGACGACCCGGCCGACGACCTCGCCGATCCACTGGGACTGCTGACGCTGGTGCAGTTGCTGCGGGCCACCGTGGACATCCCGGTGGTGGCGGCGGGCGGGATCGCCACCGGTGCGGCGGTCGCCGGAGTGCTGGCCGCCGGCGCCGCCGCCGCGCAGATCGGCACCGCGTTCCTGCGCTGCCCGGAAGCGGGGACCGCGCCGCTGATCCGCGACGCCATCACGACCGACACCCCGACCATGCTGACCCGGGCCTTCACCGGGCGGCGGGCGCGCGGGCTGCGCAATCGATTCATGGTGGAGCACTTGGACGCACCCGCCGCCTACCCCGAGATCCATTACGCCACCGGACCTTTGCGGTCGGCCGCGCGGGCCGAGGGCAACGCCGACGCGGTCAACCTCTGGGCAGGTCAGGCGCATGCCCTGGCCGTCTCGCTACCGGCCGGCGAGCTGGTGCGCGCCCTGACCGCGGATGCGAAAAATGCTCTGGAACGGGCACTTTCATTGCGAATCCAGAGTTATTGACAACGGTTTCCGTCTACAATCGGCTGACACCTTCCGCCATCCCATGAGGAGAGCGATATGTCACTCGACGTACCCACCGCACTACTCGAGCGCGCCGAACGTGGTGAGGTCAGCGACGCAGAGTTCGTCGAATGCGTCCGTAACTCGCTGCCCTATGCCTATGAGGTCGTCAGCCGGGTCGCCGCCGATCTGCGTTCCGGCACGGAGGAATACGCGGACAACACGATAGCCCCGCCCGACGAGACCGCCCGCGGCCAGCTCCTGCGCGCCATGGCCTCGGACGCGATCCGCGGCGGGCTGGAACGCCACTTCGGCATCAAGCTCGCCTTCCAGAACTGCCACCGGGTCGCGGCCTTCCCGCTGTCCTCGGTCGGCGGCGACACCTACAGCACGTTCATCTCGACCCGCGCCCAGCTGCTCAACCAGAGCCCGGAACTCCGCAACTGCTGAGTATTCGAAAACCGCTGAGCGCCTGATCAAGCAAGCGGCGCGACCGAAACCCGGTCGCGCCGTTTCTTGTTCAGCGTCCACCTGCCGCCCGCCAGCGGCGGCGCTCGGAACGAAACTTGCGGACCTCGCGAGTGCACAACCAGACGAAACACGCCGTCGGACCGACGAACAGGAACCATGCCAGGATCGTCGTTCCGACACCGCCGAAACCGCTGGTGACCGTCACTCCTACGGTGCCGATGGCCATGATGCCGAACAGCAGGGTCAGCAGAGACAAGATCACCCACCACACCGGCTGCCACGGCTTGACCTGCGGCTTTTGCATCGGCGGGGTGTAGCCGGTCGGGCGGAACGCGTACGGCGAGGCGTAACCCGGCGTGCCCGAGGACATTCCGGGATACGGCATGGACGGGGGCGGCAGCTGCGTGCGATCCCGAGGCGGCGGCACGGCGGCGGGCGGCGGGGTATGGGTCATGCCCTGATAGGCGGGGTAGTTCGGAACCGATTCGCCGCTGTCCCATTTCGCGGTGGGGGCGGAACGGCGCGGGGGCGCGGGGCGGGAAACGGCTGCGGCGGGACGGGATTCCAGGGCGGTCCTGGCGGCGGCGGCCAAGGCTCCGGCGCTGGGGAAACGGTGCGCGGGATCCTTCGCCAGGCCCCGCGCGATCACGGAATCCATGGCGGCCGAGATCAGGGAGCTGTGGTCGCTGGCGCGGGGCGGGTCGGCGGTGAGGTGGGCGGCCATCTGCTGGACCGGGTCCGAATGGGCGAAAGGCTTGACGCCGGTGAGGACTTCGAAGAGCAGGCAGGCCAGCGAATAGACGTCCGAACGTAGGTCCTCGGTGCCGGAATAGCGTTCCGGAGCCATGTACGCCCAGGTCCCCACGGCCACACCGGTGGTGGTGATGGTGGCCTGGCCGACGCCCCGGGCGATGCCGAAGTCGATGAGATAGGCGAAGCCGTTGGGCAGGGTCAGCACGTTGGAGGGCTTCACATCTCGATGCACCAGCCCGGCCTTGTGCGCGATATCCAGCGCCTCGGCGATCTGGGTGACGAGATCCACGGCACGCGCGGGCGGCAACGACACCACCTCGCGCAGAATCTTGGCCAGGTCGGAGCCGTCCACCAGCTCCATATCGATGTAGAGGCGGCCGTCCAGCTCGCCGAAGGCGTGGATCGGGACGATGTGGGGGCCACGCAACCGCGCGGCCAGGCGGGCCTCGCGCTCGAAGCGCCGACGATAGTCCTCGTCGCTGGCCAGCTCGACGGGGAGAAGTTTCAGCGCCACTTCCCGTTCCAGGTGGGTGTCCTCGGCCAGCCACACCTGGCCCATACCGCCCCGGCCGATCAGGCTGCGGAGCCGATAATGGCCGAGTTGACCGTCCCCCGGCACGTGCCCTCCCAGATCTACTGCCCTATGCGCGGTGCTCAGCATACGGCGGCGGGGCTGATCCGGACACCGCAGTGGTTACGTGCGGTGACAGTTCTCCAGGGTGTTCTGCGGCTCGGGGTCGTTGTAGGACTGGCCCCACGTCCATACCTCGACATGCAAGGTGCAGGACACGTGATCACCCGTCTGCAAACCCGCGATCGTAGGCACAGGAGCCAAACTGACCGTGCCCCCGGGCTTTCCCTTGACGGCCAGGCTCGGCGTTTGATCGGGCAGGCTGGTGACGCGGCATGCCGAGCCGACAGGGCAGTCGGCTATGAACTGCAAGGTTCCATCCCACTTCGGATCACCGAACACCTCATTCGACAGCTTGATCAGCGCCCAATAGGCGGATCCGACCATGATCGCGATGCCGACCATCACTCCTAGCAATACCCATAACGCGTCACGGAGCATCCGCCGCATATCTGCCTCCCCCAACGGTCGTCCCGGTACTCGGCATGACGTTATCGGCTGAGGGCGTGGGAATCCCGATCGAAATGTGGAGATTGTGCGCGAATTTCATTAGTAGCCAATATTTTACAGAGCGTGTTGCTTCGAATGGTATTTCGTGTCGCATGATTCGAAACTATTATCGATTGTATGAGTGATATCGCAGATGAGATCGCCGCCGCCAAAGAGTTGGTGGCGCGTCTCCGCGAGGTGCACTCGGAAATAGCTGCGCTGCAAGCCGAAGAGACCGCGTTGATGACCGGGCTCTACCACCTCCGCCGCGCGCAGCAACTCGATCTGGGCGTGAGCAACCTCAACGCGGGTGAGGACACCGCCACCGAAATCGGTATCGCGCTGAAGGTTTCGCAAGCCTCCGCCGACAGCCTGATCGCGCTCGGCCTGGATCTGGAGAACCGCTGTCCCGCCACTCGTGAAGCCTTCGCGGAGGGCCGGATCGACCTCGCGCAGACTCGTGCGATCACCAAGTCGCTGACCAACGCTTCCGACGAACTGCTCGCCGAGCTCGAACCGAACCTGGCTGCCTACGCCGAAAACGCTGACCCGCAACGCATCCGCCGCACCGCCCGCCGCCGCCTCCTCGAAGCCGACCCGGCCGGTCAAGCCGCGCGCCGCAAGGCCGCTGAGGCCGACCGCTACGTCTCGATCACCGCGCACGACGACGGCACCGCCCTCCTTGACGGTGTCCTGCCCGCCGCCGGTGGCCAGGCCGTCTACGAGCGCCTGCGTGAGATGGCGTCGGGCCAGT
Source organism: Nocardia sp. NPDC004722 (assembly GCF_053601505.1). Taxonomy (NCBI): domain Bacteria; kingdom Bacillati; phylum Actinomycetota; class Actinomycetes; order Mycobacteriales; family Nocardiaceae; genus Nocardia; species Nocardia sp. NPDC004722. The sequence goes on along the minus strand of NZ_JBSGBY010000287.1, from coordinate 2,180 downwards.
GCTGTGGCAAGGATCCTCGTACCGTGGCTCAGCGCCGCGCGGACGCGCTCGTGGCCCTCGCGGATGGCTCCGGTCGCTTGGTGTGCCAGTGCGGGCAGGACGACTGCCCGCGTGCCGTTGTCGGTGAGACCCCGGTCGCGCGTAAAGCGCTTGTGCAAGTGGGTGTCTCAGCCGAGACACTGGCCGGTTTGCAGGACAACCCGGCCCTGCTGTCTGGCCTGGGCGCGATCGACCCCGACCTGGCGCGTCAGATCGCCCGCCACGCCCGTTTCGAGGTCATCACCGAAACCGTCGTGCCGACAGCCATTCCGGAAACCGGCTCCGCCGCAGCAAGTGTCACCATCCACACGGCCAAGAATCCCGACACCGAGTTGCGCTACCGCCCCGGTGCCCGCGTCGCCCGCCAAGCCCGCGCGATCGATGGGATCTGCCGTGCGCCGGGCTGCCACATCCCGGCCGTCGCCAGCGATCTCGACCACCAAGACCGGTTCGACCACACCAACCCGCAAGCCGGGGGGCACACCACCGAGGACAACCTCGGGGCACGGTGCCGCCGCCACCACCGGCTCAAGACACTCGCCGACAACCACGCCAACGGCTGGACCGTGCGCCACCACCCCGGTCGTGTCGTCGAATGGCGCACACCCACAGGCGAATCCGCCATCACTGAGCCGGAAGGCAGCCTCTACCTGTTCCCGACCACCGTCGTGCCACCGGTCACCGCCGACGGTGTCCCGGACGCCGAGCCGACGGGGTCGATTTTCGATCCGGGGGTCGCGGTCAACATCATGACCGAGTTGGTGCACGTCTACACCACCCCAAGCCAACGTCGCCGGCAGGCACGCGCCCGCGCTTCGCGACGGGCTGGGATCAACATGTGATTGAGCGGCTCGAGGCCAGGTAACTCGGGGGGAAGACTACTCGCGTGATTGTGCTGCAACGGGATTGCGTCGAGGTGGCATGTACCGGAAGTGTGGTTGCGTCGCCTGCCCTACCGGACTTTCGCTGACGCGACTTGGGAGCCGTGACTCGCCTACCGGCCTGCGGACTGCACGGATCACCTTTCAGAGACAAGACAAAAGGGAAGGGTCAGGCTTCCTGGAGTTTGCGTTTCAGGACCTTGCCGGTGGGGTTGCGGGGGAGTTCGGGGAGGAAGATTACTTCTCGGGGGACCTTGTAGCGGGCCAGGTTTGATTTGACGAAGTCTTTGACTTCGGATTCTGTGAAGGTTTGGCCGTCGTGGACTACTACGAAGGCTTTCAGGCGGGCTCCGAATTGTTCGTCGGTGATGCCTATTACGGCTGCCTCGCGGACTGCGGGGTGGGTGTAGAGGAGTTCTTCGACTTCTACTGGGAAGACGTTTTCGCCGCCGGAGACGATCATGTCGTCGTCGCGGCCGTCGATGAAAAGGCGTCCCTTGCTGTCGAAGTGGCCTACGTCGCCGGAGGACATCAGGCCGCGGATGATTTCTTTGTGGCCGCCGCCGGTGTAGCCCTCGAATTGGATGGTGTTGCCTACGAAGATGCGACCGGTAGCGCCGTTGGGTACGGGGCGGCCTCGGTCGTCGAGGATCTCCACGCGTGCCCCGAGTACCGGTTTGCCTACGCAGCCGGGTTCTTCGGCCAGGTCGGCGGGGGTGGCGACGGTGGCGTAGGCGACTTCGGTGGAGCCGTACAGGTTGTAGACGACGGGGCCGAAGGCGGCGGTGACTTCGCGGCAGAGTTGTGCGCCGAGTTGGGAACCGGCCACGAAGATGATGCGGAGGGCGGAGAGGTCGTGGCCGGTCAGGGCGCGGCCGCCCAGGTCGATCATGCGGTTGAGCATGACGGGGACCGCGATCAGGGTGGTGGCGTGGTGTTCGGCCATGGAGTCGATGGCGGTTTGGGGGTCGAAGCGGCGGCGGATCACCAGGGTGGAGCCGAAGCCGAGAGTCAGCATGGCGCAGGCGAATCCGAGGGTGTGGAACATGGGGGCGCAGCATTCGGTCACCTCGTTCACGCGGAACGGGACCTTGGACAGCAGGCCGCCCAGGGAGGCGAGGGATTTCGGCTCGGCTCGGGGCGCGCCCTTGGGGGTGCCGGTGGTGCCGCTGGTGAGCAGGATGATGCGGGGTTCCGCGCCGGGGGGCGGCGGGGCTTGGGGGGAGCCGGTGGTGATGAGGTGTTCGAGGCTGTCCTCGC
>NZ_JBSGBY010000286.1:0-10534 GCF_053601505.1 Nocardia sp. NPDC004722 | reverse complement strand
GCCGACCGCCAGCAGCGCCCCGTCGGGGCTGAAGGCCACGGCTTCGAGTCCGGTGCACGCGCCCGGGTTCAGCGGCGGCCCGTCGGGCTGGCGCGCGTTCACGTCCCACAGCTGTGTGGTCCAATCCCCTTTGGCGCCACCGGCGGTCGCGAGCAGCGCGCCGTCCGGGCTGAAGGCCAGGGCGTGCACGGCGTGCCCGGTCGCGAGGGGTTCGCCGGCGAGCTTGCGGGTGCCCATGTCCCACAGCCGCACCGACTGATCGAAACTGCCCGAGGCCAATTGCGCGCCGTCGGGGCTGAAGACGACGGACTGGACCACATCGCCGTGCCCGGTGAGCACGCCGTCCAGGGTCGCGGCCGTCGAAGGCGCGGGGCCGGGGGAGGAGCCGCCACCGGAGTCGAGTTGTGTGACGGCCGTGGCGATGACGGCCGCCGTGACGGGAACGGTGATCGCGCCGCCGATCAGCAGGGCGCGGCGGCTGATGCGCCGGTCGGCGGGCGGCGCGATGGTCGCGTCGGTGGTCGCTGTCTTCGGCTTGGTGTCGGTGGCGCTCCTCGGCAGTGGCCCGGTGCTGGATGCCGATGCGGGCGCGGACTTTTCGTGCGACGACTGGTCCGGAGTGGGGGTGGGGCGGCGCAGCGTGCTGGTGTTGCCGCGCGGGCCGAGCGCGCGATGCGCCGCCTCGGCGAGGTCCGCACAGGTCCGATACCTCTCGCTGGGATCCTTGGCCAGCGAGGTGACGATCACCGTGTCCAGCCCGCGCGGGAGATCGGGCCGCCGCGCGGTGGTCAGCGGGACGGGCTGACCCAGGTGCGCGGCGATCACGGCGGCCTGACTGCTGCGCGGGAACGGCGGATGGCCGGTGAGCAATTGGTAGAAGGTGCACCCCAGCGAGTAGATGTCGGCGCGATGGTCGGTGGGCCGCTGGTCGGTGAAGCGTTCCGGGGCCGTGTACGCCAGCGACGCCACCACACCGGAATGCGTGGTGGTGTCGTCGAGGGTGCGGGCGATCCCGAAATCGCTGAGCAGGGCGCGTTCCCCGACCCGCGGATCGTGCTCGATCAGCAGATTCGCCGGTTTCACGTCCCGGTGCAGCACGCCCTTGCTGTGCGCGTAGTCCAGGGCGTGGGCGGCGTCGGTGATCAGCCGGATCGCCTGCTGCACAGGCAGTCCGTCGGGCCACGGCGTCAGCAGCGAGGTCGCGTCACCGCCGTCGATGTGCCGCATGGCCAGCCACAGGGCCGGATCCTGGGGGCTGCTGCGGTCGTAGATGGGAATGATATTGGGGTGGTCGAGCTCGACGGCCAGGATCGATTCGCGTTCGAAGGCCAACCGCGCCTTGGGATCCGCGGCCAGGTCGTCATTGAGGACCTTCAGCGCCACCCGGCGGTTCATGCGTGGATGCCGGGCCAGGTACACCGCTCCCATACCGCCGATGCCGAGCATGCGCTCGACGGTGTACCCGGCAAAAATCTCCCCCGCCCGCAACACCGGAAGTCCGAACCTCTCCTAGCCTTGTCCGGCACTTCAGGATCCAGTGCGGCACAACGGGAAATGTAACCCAGCATTCCGGCGCGCGCGAGCCGATGCCGCGACACCGGGGAAGGTGATCTCGGCAACACCGCTCAGCTGGGCGGGCGCAGCGCGGCGAATTCGTCGGTCACCCGGATCTCGGAGTCGGTGAAACGATAGACGGCGGCCGGTCTGCCACCCGCGCGGCCGGGGGAGGCGGTCTCCCCGGTCGGGGTGATCACCTTGCGCCGTGACAGGACTCGCTGCAGGTTGGTGGTGTCCACGTCGTAACCCAGCGCGGCGCAGTAGATCTCGCGCAGCGTCGACATGGTGAACGTGGCCGGGGCCAGGCCGAAGGCGATATTGGTGTAGGAGAGCTTGGCGGCCAGCCGGTTTCGCGCGTGCCGCACGACCGTGCCGTGGTCGAAGGACATGTCCGGCAGATCCGAGACCGGATGCCAGCGGGTGTCGTGCGGGACGACCGGCTCCGCGGTCATCGGGACCAGGCCCAGGTAGGCCGAGGCGATGCGTCGGTCGCCGGGCACGCGATCGGGATCACTGAACACCCACACCTGTTCGAGGTGGGTGAGCTCGCGGACGTCGACCTTCTCGGCGAGCTGCCGGGCCGCGGAGGTGTCGAGATCCTCGTTCTCGCGCAACCGGCCGCCGGGCAGCGACCAGGTGCCGATGGCGGGCTCGAGGGCGCGTTCCCACAGCAGCACCGCGAGTTCGGTGCGATGACCGGGCGGACAGCGGTCGGAAACGGCAATCCCACCCACGCTAGTGCTCTCACCTGCACGTTTGGTGTCGGGGAAGCGACGAACCTGGAACACCGCGGTGAGCGTTTCGTGGATGGTGCTACGATGGGCCACGTTTTCGATCCTAAGTCGAAAACCGGTTGGATGCGAATCGGCGAGGTGGCCGGTCGCATGAGAGAAGGAGCCATCCCATGGCTGCAGCAACGGGCGCGACACTAAACCTGACCGAACGCATCGCGGACGGTCCGGCGGGCTTCACCGGCGTGGACGCCACCCCCGAATGGGCTGCCGAGATCAAGCGGCTGGCGCGCGAGCGCAACGCCACGATCCTGGCGCACAACTACCAGCTGCCCGAGATCCAGGACATCGCGGATCACGTGGGCGACTCCCTGGCCCTGTCCCGCATCGCGGCCGAGGCCCCCGAGGACACCATCGTGTTCTGCGGCGTGCACTTCATGGCCGAGACCGCGAAGATCCTCAGCCCCGAGAAGACCGTGCTCATCCCGGACCAGCGCGCGGGCTGCTCGCTGGCCGACTCCATCAGCGCCGAGGAACTGCGCGCCTGGAAGGCCGAGTACCCGGACGCGCTGGTCGTCTCCTACGTGAACACCACCGCCGCGGTGAAGGCGCTGACCGACATCTGCTGCACCTCCTCCAACGCCGTCGACGTGGTCGCCAGCATCGACCCGGACCGCGAGGTGCTGTTCCTGCCCGACCAGTTCCTGGGCGCGCACGTCAAGCGCATCACCGGCCGCGAGAACATGCACATCTGGATGGGCGAATGCCACGTGCACGCGGGCATCAACGGCGACGAGCTCAACGAGCAGGCCCGCACCCACCCGGACGCGGAACTGTTCGTGCACCCCGAATGCGGTTGCGCCACTTCGGCGCTGTACCTGGCGGGCGCGGGCGAGTTCCCGGCCGACCGGGTGCACATCCTGTCCACCGGCGGCATGATCGACGCCGCGAAGGCCGCCAAGTCGAACCAGGTTCTGGTCGCCACCGAGGTCGGCATGCTGCACCAGCTGCGAAAGGCCGCCCCGGGCATCGACTTCCAGGCCGTCAACGACCGCGCCTCCTGCCAGTACATGAAGATGATCACCCCCGCCGCTCTGCTCCGCTGCCTGGTGGAGAACCGCGACGAGGTCCACGTGGATCTCGAAACCGCTGCCCTGGCTCGTAATTCGGTGCAGCGCATGATCGAGATCGGCAACCCCGGCGGCGGCGAATAGCTCCCGCCTTCCCCCGTCAGGGGAGGGATGAACAATGGTGAATACATCGATTTCCATCACCTGGGAAGCCGAAGCCGATCTGGTCGTCGTGGGTGGTGGGGTGGCGGGACTGACCGCCGCCCGCACCGCCTCGCTGCGCGGCCTGCGGGTGCTGACCCTCAGCAAGGGCGGTCCCACCGACACCTCGACGGCTTACGCGCAGGGCGGCATCGCCGTCGTCGCGCCGCACGGGGATTCGGTGGAATCGCACGTCCAGGACACGGTGATCGCCGGGGTCGGACTGTGTGACGCCGACGCGGTGCGCTCCATCGTCGAGGGCGGGCAGCACGCGGTCGCGGCCTTGACCGACCTGGGCGCGGTGTTCGACCACGGCCGCGACGGTGAAGTGTCGCGCACCCGCGAGGGCGGGCACAGCACGCGCCGCATCATCCACGCGGGCGGCGACGCCACCGGCGCGGAGGTGCAGCGCGCGCTCAACGCCGCCGGGTTGCCGGTGCTCTTCGGGGCGGCGGTGCTCGACATCGTGACCGGACCCGAGGGTGTGCGCGGCGTGATCGCCGTGTCCGACAAGGGATTCGGCATCGTGCACGCCCCCGCCGTGCTGCTCGCGACCGGCGGTCTGGGCCAGCTGTACGCGTGCAGCACCAACCCGGCCGGTGCGACCGCCGACGGCATCGCGCTGGCCCTGCGGGCCGGGGCGCTGGTGTCGGATCTGGAGTTCCTGCAGTTCCACCCGACCGTGCTGTTCACGCCCGGCGGCCTCGGCCGTCGCCCGCTGATCAGCGAGGCCGTCCGGGGCGAGGGCGCGATTCTGGTGGATTCCGAAGGCAATTCGGTCACCGAGGGCGTGCACCCGCGCGGCGATCTGGCCCCGCGTGACGTGGTCACCCGTGCCATCGCAGCCCGCATGCAGGAACTCGGCACCGATCACGTCTATCTCGACGGCCGGTCCATCGAGGGCTTCCCGCAACGCTTTCCGACCATCACGGCCTCCTGCCTGGCCGCCGGGATCGACCCCACCGTCGATCTGATCCCGGTCGCCCCCGCCGCCCACTACCAGTGCGGCGGCATCCGCACCGACCCGCACGGCCGCACCACCGTCCCCGGCCTCTACGCCGCGGGCGAGGTGGCCCGCACCGGATTGCACGGCGCGAACCGCCTCGCCTCCAACAGCCTGCTCGAGGGTCTGGTGGTCGGCGAACGCGTCGGCATCGCGGCCGCCGAACGCCAGGGCGCGGCCCGCCCGATCACCGAGGTCGGCCCGCTGCGGTTCCCGCGCGCCGACCGGAAACTCTTGCAGGAACTGATGTCCGAGCACGCCGCCGTGGTGCGCGACGGCGACGGCCTGCGCGCCGCCATCCTTCGCATGGTCGGCCTCGTCGCCGACAACGCCGCCCCGGACATCACCGTGCGATGGGCATTGAACGGCACCGCATCCGACACCGGCCATCCAACAGACGACGGTGTGGATCCCGGCCAGCAGCCTGCCGGGATGACGAACGGGCTGGCCGGGCTCACGAACCAGGCCGACGGCGGCGCGAACGGGGCTGGCACGCACGCCGATTCGGCGGCGGCGATCGTGCGGGAGTTGGAGGATTCGGCGCTGACTCTCACCGCCCGGGCGCTGCTCGTCGCGGCGGCGGCGCGCACCGAGAGCCGTGGCTGCCACACCCGCTCGGATTATCCGGAGTCACGGGAGGATTCGCGGCGCAGCACGGCGGTGCGGCTGGGATCCGACGGGCGGCCGAAGCTGGTTGCCGACGGTGTCGAGACCGGGCAGACGTGGGGCCGGGTTCCCACGCCCGCGAGCTCGTGACGGGCGCGGCGGCGGCGATGCCGACCTGGGCAGCGCGGCACCGCGGCAGCGATCGTGCGGGCGGTGCGGCCGGATCCCGCGACGCGGTCACATCCGAGATCGATCGCAGCCCTGAACAAGTCATCGCACCGGGCGCTGGGCAACTCATCGCACCGGGTGCTGAACAAGTCATCGAACAAGGAGTGGCGCAATGACTCTCGATGCTGGACTGGATCGCGACGCGGTCGTCGCGTTGATTCGTACCGCCCTCGAGGAGGATCTGCGGTACGGGCCCGATATCACCACCATGGCCACGGTGCCCGCGGACGCGGTCGCCAAGGCGGACATGGCTTCTCGGCAGGCGGGGACGGTGGCCGGGCTGGATGTCGGGCTGCTGGTGCTCGACGAGGTGATCGGGGCGGGCAATTACGAGGTGACCGCACGGGTCGCGGACGGGACCCGGGTGCAACCGGGGGACAAGGTGCTGAGCCTGGTCGCGCCGACGCGCGGGCTGCTCACCGCCGAGCGGACCATGCTGAATCTGGTGTGCCACTTGTCCGGGATCGCCACGGCGACCGCGCAGTGGGTCGATGCGGTGGCGGGCACGAACTGCCGGATTCGCGACAGCCGCAAGACCCTGCCGGGGATGCGGGCATTGCAGAAGTACGCGGTGCGGGCCGGCGGCGGGGTGAACCACCGCATGGGTCTCGGCGATGCCGCGCTGATCAAGGACAACCATGTGGTGGCCGCGGGCTCGGTGGTTGCCGCCTTGCGTGCGGTGCGCGAGCTGAACCCCGACATCGAATGCGAGGTCGAGGTGGACAACCTCGAACAGCTCGACGCCGTGCTCGGCGAAGACGTCGAACTCGTACTGCTGGACAACTTCCCGCTGTGGGCCACGCAAGCGGCCGTGCAGCGCCGCAATACTCGGTCGCCGCGCACCAAACTCGAGTCCTCGGGCGGACTTTCGCTGGATATGGCGGCCGAATACGCGGGCACCGGCGTGGACTATTTCGCCGTCGGCGCGCTCACCCATTCGGTCCGGGTACTGGATCTCGGACTCGATATGTGACCGGCGTGATTCGTCCCCGGCGTGCCACTCGGCCGGGGACGAATCACCTGCTCAGCGCCGGTAAACCGGCGGGTCGACCAGCCAGCCGACGCCGCCGCAGCCCGTGCACAGAATCGCCGACCCGTTGGGCGTGTAGCCCGCCGAACCGGTGCCTTCGCACCAGGCGCAGTAACGCCAGCCCCGATTCGGGTGGACGGTGTCGAGCAGAATATTGAGGAACCCTTGAATCGCCATGCAGAGTGAATCTCCTCGCTAGGCATCAAACGTCCCAAGAATGCGGCACGCGGCCAGTCACTGTCCAGCAAAAGCCAGAGGGCTTTACACACCGAATTCGTGTGGGTCCAAGTGCAATACCTGACAAGCCTCGCGAATCACCGTCATCGCGTGCGCGTCGAGTTCGCCGTCGATTCGCCCGACCTGCACCCCGATCCGCACCACCGCGCGCGCCTGCTCCGGATGTTCGGTGGCCTTGGCGATCTGCGCCATCGCGTACGCATGCCCGAACGCCGGATCCATGATGAGCCGGGCGCAATTGTCCTCGAACAGATTTCGCAATGCGTCGGTGGACAGCCGCCGCAGCACCTCGTGCGCCCCGGCCATCTGCGCGACCCGCATGCGCGCCGCCGGATCGATGCGGCCGTCGATCGCCGACAGCACCGCGCACATGCCGATCGCGGCATCGCGGAACGTCTCGCCCCAGTGCTCGCCGGAGGGCAGACCCGTCGAATCGGGGTGTGCGGACTCGGGATCGGTGGGGGTGGATGCCGGGGAGACCAGCCGATTCGTGAACGCCATGACACACTCCGAAAACTCGCCGAACCCGTGGACCTCCCCAAGTCCGAGTCCGGATCGTGCGAACAACAATTCCGACAGTAACACCCCTACCGCCCGGCGGGGTCGCAGAATTTCTCCGAATACTCGTGCGCAGCAACCACACAGAGTGCTCAGGCGGTGAGTTCGCGCTCCACAGGGGTGCGGAAGCGGGGGATCGCGCGCACGTCGCCGTAGAAGGCGTGCATCCGTTCGGCTTCGGCGTCGATGGCTTGCTGTGCCGCTGAACCCACGTCCTCGAGCAGCCGCCACACGATCTCCCCGTCCGGCCGTTGCGCCCAGCCGCCCACGATGCGGCCGTCCCACCAGACGGTCGGGCCGATATTGCCGTTGCGGTCGAACAGGGCGGGCTGATGCGCGCCGAGATACCACTCGCGCGACTGCCAGCCCATCGGTGTCGGGTCGAGAGCGGGCAGCAGGGCCGCCCACGGTTCCGGCGCGGGCGTGGGTTCCAGGTCGTCGGCCAGCACCAGGCCGGTCTCACCGCCGAGATCCACCTCGGCGGTGTCCAGCAGCGCCAGGGTCTTGCGGACCTCGCCCAGCGTCCAGCCCGTCCACCATTTGAGATCGCTGATCGGCGCGGGGCCGAAGGCGCGCAACCACTTCCGGACCAGCTCGGCGCGGGCCTCCTCGAGCGGCGGCGGCGAAATCCCTTCCGGGATCCAGGATTCGATGGGAGCCCAGGTGTATTGGCTACTGGCCCAACTGCCGTTGGGGCGGCCGCGCACGATCCGGCCCTCGCAGCCCAGCGCCACCAGGATCCAGGTGGTGATATTGGTCGGCTTCGAATAGGGCTTGCCCGGCGCGGTGTCCACCTGGGTGCGCAGGCGCGGCACGTCCTTGCTCAGTTGCGCGCCCGTCGCGGAGCCCCGGGCCAGCAGTGCCGCGTGCGTCTCCCGCTCGACGTCGTTCCACCAGGCCAGCAGATTGCCCTCCACCACGTGCTGCTGCTCGAGGTAGCGGCCGTAGTTCTTGCGCTGCTTGTGCGCAAGGCCGTCCGCGATCGAGGACTGCAGGACCGGCACCAGCTCCAGGGGTGCGATGAACATGGTGCGGCGCATGGCCAGCAGTCGCAGCAGCGTCCGATCGTCGTAGAGCGCCTTCTCCAGATGGCCGGGCTGCACGCCCACCCCGCGGACCGCGACCGACAGGAACACGGTGGCCGGATCGGTGGCGTGCAGTGCCACCACCGACCGCACGATCTCCTCGACCGCCCCCGTGCGAGCCTCGGCGGCCAGCCGGTGCCGCATACCCAGTCGAGCCCGCCGCTCCGCGACATCCATCGAACGCATGGGCGAATCCTAGCCTCCGGCACTCGGATTCACGGGTTTCCCGTTCGGATGAGTTCGATGCGGACACCGCGCGGCGTGGGTACCCGGCCGGGCGGCGGCCACGTGCGACGATGCCGGACGTGGGTGGTCGCAGACGAAGAGCGCGGGTGATCTTGACGGTCGCGGGCCTGCTCGCGGCGACGATGATTGCGGCACCGGCGGTTTCGAGCGCGGCCCCGGAGGGCGCGTCGGCGCCCTCGAACGGCGTGTCCATCCGCCCGGTCACGCTGACCGTGGACGGAGAGGCCGCCACCGGCCGCGTGTACGAACCCGACGGCGGCGCACGGGCTCTCATCGTCGCGGTGCACGGCCACGACGGCAGTGCCAGCGACTTCCCCGACTACATGGCCTCGATCGTCCGCGCCACGGGGGCTGCCCTGGTCACCATGGATCAGCGCTCGGACGGCAGCGTCTGGCGCACGGGGGAGTGGAACGTGTGGGCCGGGTGGCGCGACACCGTCGCCGCCACCCAGTGGTATCGCGGCGAACATCCCGGTCTCGGACCCACGGTGTTGTGGGGTTGGAGCCAAGGCGGAGTCACCAGCGGGCTGGCCGCGATCTACGCGCCGCCCGGCACCTACGACTACTGGGTGGACACCTTCGGCCACGCCGGGGACGTCACCGCCTGGTTCGAAGCCGACCTCGCGGGTCGCACCATCCGCACCGAAATCGAACGCGACGCGGGCAATTGCACCCCCTTCACCTGCCCGCAGGCCTACATCGACCGCTCACCGGTCCTGATGGCCAACCGCATCGGCGTCCGCCACACCATCCTGTTGCACGGCACCGCCGACCCGTTGGTCCCCTACTCCTCGTCGCTGGAAATGCGGGCCGCCCTCACCCTCGCGGGCAAACCCACCTCGCTCTACACCGTGGCCACCGGCCGAGACCTGCAAGGCAATATCGTCCCCGGCGACCACGGCATCAACCCCGTCTTCTTCGAATCCGGCTGCGCGGTCCAACGCCTGCTCCTCGGCACCGAACCGGTCTCCGGCAACGCCGACTACTACATCGACATCGCCGCCGGCGTCGACACCGCCCCACCCGCCCCACCGAACGCCAAGTGCGCCGCCTGACTGTGATCCTGCTCAAACCCTCCTAACAGTTACTGCTCAGCAACATATAGGCCCAGTGACTTACAGAGCAGTTTCCAAGCCGTCTCCACAGGAGGACCCCATGAAGCGCCGTGCCGCACTACTGACCGCAGCCGTCTCCACCGCCCTCGTCGCGCCCCTGCTGACCACCGCCACCGCCTCGGCCGACATCTGGCAACCCTTCCCCGGCATCTCCATCCCCCTCCCCGACGGCCTCTTCCGCGGCCTCCCCGGCGTCATCCCCACCCCGCCCCCGGCCCCCGACACCTCCCACACCGAAGGCGCCCCCTGCGAGGGCGACGGCCACTGGGTCCACCTCGACGGCGGCAACGCCGCCCACTACGGCACCCAATGGCTCTGCGACCACAACTGACGTCAGTCGACGCTGACCGCCTCCACAATATTGAGCCGTGCCGCCCGCACGGCCGGAGGTATCGAGCCGAGCAGGCTCAGAGCCAGTGCGGCGAAGGTGAATACGAGCAAGGCCGGGCCGGGGCGGAAGTGGACGTCGATGCCGAGGGTGTCGGTGGCCAGTAGGGAGTAGAAGTACTGGTTGGTCAGGCCGAGGAGCACGCCCAGGGCCGCGCCGATGAGTCCGATGGCGGTGGCTTCGGTGAGGACCATGTGGAGGGCGAAGCGGCGGCTGGAACCTACTGCTCGGAGGATGCCCAGTTCGCGGCGGCGCTCCAACAACGCCAGCGTCAGGGTGTTGAGGAGGGCCAGGGCGGCTATGAAGGCCACTATGACGAGCATGACCTGGGAGAGGACGAGGCCCTCCTGCATGGCTCGGCTGACGCCGTCGAGGGCGGCGGGGTGGAACCCGGCGAGGGCCTGTTCCTGTACGCGGGAAACCTGCACGCGTATCTGCGCGGCGTCGGCGTCGAGATCATGGCCAACTCCGACAATGTC
>NZ_JBSGBY010000285.1:0-10562 GCF_053601505.1 Nocardia sp. NPDC004722 | reverse complement strand
GGCGAGCTGGTCGGACTACACCGGCGATCTCATCACCCGTGAGGTGGCGCTCAACCGGCTCAACGGCATCGACGGGCGACTCGCCGACGGGACGCGGAATCTGTTCCGCGCCATCGGCGCCGCGGTCGGCACGCTGCCCAATCCGATCCCGGCGATCGCGGGCCCGCAGACCGGGATCGCGGTGCTGGGTTACGGGCTGCTGCCGGACGGTTCGATGCGGCCCGAACTGGTGAACCGGCTGCAGGCGGCGTGGTTGCAGGCGATCGCCTCGCCCATGTCGCCGATCCTGGTGACCGGCGGCAATCCGCAGAACGGGATCACCGAGGCGGCCGCCATGCAGGGCTGGCTGATCGGGCACGGCATTCCGGCCAGTCGCATTCTGGCCGACCACCGGGCCGGATCGACCGTGCAGAACGCCTTGTTCGGGGCGGCGATGCTCAAGGACGCGGGCGCGACCAGCGCGATCGTGGTGACCTCCCCCAACCACATTCGGCGTGCCGTCGCGGACTTCATCGTCGCGGGCATTCCGGTGGTCGGCGCGACCACGTCCCTGGAGCAGCTGGTTTCCCAGCTGCCGCCCCCGGCGCGCAACAGCCAGCGCGGCATGTACCTCGACGCCAGCCGCACCCTGCGCCTGCCCGCCGAGCGCTGATACCCCGATCCGCGGGCACCCGGGAGTCGCTGACACCCTGGATTCGACGACACGCACGCCCGGACCCTGCCCGAACTGGGCGGCCGTCCGGGCGTGCACAATAGCGCGGTGAGCTCCTCCGATACCGACACCCTCGTCGCCCGCCTGCGCGCGGCCGGTTGCGTGTTCGCCGAGGACGAAGCCGCCCTGCTGCTGTCCGCCGCCACCGACGCGGCCCAGCTGGAATCGCTTGTCACCCAGCGCATCGCCGGATTCCCGCTCGAACACCTGCTGGGCTGGGCAGAATTCCGCGACCTGCGGGTGAAGGTCGCGCCGGGGGTCTTCGTGCCGCGACAGCGGACGGGATTCCTCGTCGAGGAGGCAATCATGCTGGGCCGCAGGCGAATCGAGTCAGCCGGGCAACCGGTTGCGGACGATCCGATCACGCGGCGGATCGCCTCGCCGAGTTCGAGTAGCACCGAACCCGTTGCGGCGCACAGGACTCCGCGAGACCCGGCCGTGCGGTCGCCGATCCGAGCACGATCCGCCGATGTCGCCGGTGTGGGGTCGTCGATCGGCGACACTCCGCTCTCCGCGGTCGGGGCGGCACCGGACGCAACCTCGGGCCAGATGCTGATCGCACTCGATATGTGCTGTGGCTGTGGCGCATTGGGGTTGGCCCTGGCGGCGGAACTGGCGGGCGACGGGATTCGGGTCGAACTCACGGCGGCCGATATCGAACCGGCGGCCGCGGCCTGTGCGCGGGACAACCTGACCGTGGTGGGCGGGCGGGTGTTCGAAGGGGATCTGTTCGAGGCGGTGCCGTCGGATCTGCGTGGGCGCGTGGATATTCTGCTGGCGAATACGCCGTATGTGCCGTCGGCGGAGATCGCGTGGATGCCGCCGGAGGCGCGCGATCACGAGCCGCGGCGGGCGCTCGACGGAGGGGCCGACGGGCTGGATGTGCTGCGGCGGATCGCGGCGGTGGCCGGGGACTGGCTGGCTCCGGGCGGGCATCTGCTGGTGGAGGAGAGCGAAGAGCAGGCGCCGGTCGCGGCGGAGGTGATGCGTGCGCACGGGTTGCGGGCGCGGATCGCGGAGTGTGAGGAGTTGGGGGCCACCGTGGTGATCGGAACGCGGGCATGAGCATTCGCGGAGTGCTGTTCGATGTCGACGACACGCTCATCGACTATTCGGCGACGGCACGGTTCGGGATTCTGAAACATCTGGCGGCGGAAGGGCTGCTGGATCGGTTCCCCTCGCCCGAGGCCGCGGCGGCGCGATGGCACGAGATCGAGGAGACGGAGTACCCGCGATTTCTGGCCGGGGAGCTGACCTTCCATGGGCAGCAAGCGGTTCGGACACAGCGGTTCCTCGCGGAGCTCGGCGTGACGGCCGACGATCCGATGGCCTGGTTCGGCCGCTATGCGGCACACCGGGATACGGCGTGGGCGGCGTTCCCGGAGGTCGCCTCGGCACTGGGCGTCCTCGACGGCCGCTTCGGGCTGGGCGTGGTGTCCAATGCGTCGCAGCCCTACCAGGTCGGGAAGCTGCGGCGGGTGGGGCTGCTGCGGCACTTCGAGGAGACGATCCTCTGCTCGGACGAATTCGGTTCGCCCAAGCCGGATCCGGAGATCTTCCACGCGGGATGCGCGATGCTCGGCCTGCCGCCGCAGCAGGTCGCCTATGTCGGCGACCGCTACGACGTCGACGCGCTCGGGGCCCGGGATGCCGGGCTGCGCGCGTTCTGGGTCGATCGCGGCGGGCTCGGCGTCGTCGCCGACGACGGGATCACCGCGATTCGCTCGCTGGCGGAACTGGATTCGGCGCTCGCCTGACCTACTGCGCGGCTTTTCTGGCGGCGCCCAGGGCGCGGTTCATGCGCACCAGATACATCGGGCTCGGTGGGACCCAACCCAATTGGACCGCCTGACCGAGATCGTCGCGGTTGGCCCAGTGCTCGATGAGCTTGCCGTCGGCGATGCGCACCCAATGCGACTGCGTCACCGCGAACGTCTTGCCGGTGGACGGAAAAGCCTGGTCCGGCTTGGCATCCGCGTCGTACACCACGAAGGTTCCGGTCTGGCGGCCGTGCATGGTGGTGTGCAGGGCGACCACATCGCCTTCCACGAGCGCCTCGTGCACCTCCCAGCGCATATCGCTGAAGACCGACCGCAGCCACAGCGCCGACGCGTAGGCGGCCGCGGGGCCGCGCCCCCGGGCCGCCGCCGGTTCCGCCTTGGCTTCCCGGTTCACGGCGTCGGGATGGATGAGGGCCTCGAAGTCGGCGAGGTCGCCGTCGGCCATGATCTCGACCGTACGGATCGCGATCTTGCGGAGAGTTTCGGGATCGGCGGTCATCATGCCTCCAGAGACTTGCGGATCTGGGCTTCGATATCGAGCTGGGCGCGGGCCGCGCTCAGCCCGGCCGTCACGTCGGCGGCGGTGCGCTGGGTGGCGGCCGAAACATACTGTGCCACAGCGGCTTCGATGGTTTCAACGCCCTGGGTCGCGGTGGCGCGCTGCGGGTCGCGAGCCCCGGACGGCAGGGCTGCCATGGCCACCAGGCGATCGTCCCACGCCAGCGCGGCCTGCTCGAGTTCGGCGCGCAGCACGATGGTGGTGCCGTCGTCGAGGGTGTTGGCGGTGCGCAGGGCGGTCATGGCGTCGCGCAGGCGACGGTGCAGGCGCGCCTCCGGGTCGTGCGAGCCCGCCCAGGAGGCGGGGGCGCGGGTGGGGGTGCCGGGGATCACCTCGTTGGCGGCCGAGGTCGCGGCCTGCTGACGCTTGGACAGCAGCATCACACCGCCCACCACCGCCGCCAGCAGGATCAGTACTACGAGCACGAAAATCAGCACGGTCGGCTCACTTTCCTCGGTCGATCAATGATGGGTGGTGGGATGCGGTGCCACCGTGGTGTGGCTCGGATGCGCGGGCGTGTGATGCCCGTGCACGGCCGAGTAGACGCCGACGATCACCGCGATGACGGCGAGTACCGCCAGGATCGCGCCGATGATCTTCACCTTGCTCCACGGCCGGTCACCGGCGACCTGACCGGTGAGGCCGTTGATGTACACCTGGTACGGCTGGTTCATGTAGACGACAGTCAGCAGCCAGATCGGCAGCAGCAGATGCTTGTACGCCAGCCAGTTCCACGAGGTGTCGAGGCGGTCGATGCTCTGGCGGTCGCCGCCGATATCGGAGCGCACGCTGGATTCGATGGCCGACTCGATGCGCTGCTGCGCCTCCGGGAACGACTCCTCGGCGTCCTTGTCGTAGGTGCGGCACAGATGCCCGGCCACGAACTCCGGGGAGTAGGCGCGCGCCCGCTCCACCGGCCACGGCTCGAGCGAGCGAATCCGGTTGCGGGCCATGTTCTCGTTGGCCAGCACCGGCAGGTCGGCGAACTCATTGCTGACCTGCCCCCAGACCGGGGTCCACCGGGTGCGGGTCTCGTAGACGGGATCGCCGTCCTCGTCGGTGCCGACTCGCACTTGATAGTCGTCGCCGCGCTGACCCTGATATTGGCTCTCGGTGTCCGCGTCATAGGTGAAGTACGCGGTGTACAGGCTCGAGAACGCGCCGATCTGCCGGTACTTGCGGAACTTGGTCGGCGCGAACCACCGTCCCGACACCCACTTGTCGACCAGTTCGCGGGCCTGCTTCTCCCCCACCAGGAACGGCACCACACCGTCGACCGGCAGCCGAGCGGGCGCATTGTGCACGTCATCACGCTGAATGGGCGTGGCGCAGTACGGGCACCGCGTCGCGGTCAGGCTCCCGTTGAATCCGGTGGTGCCACCACAGTTCTGGCACTTCACCTCCCACTCCCCGGTAACCTGCGGCCCGCTCTGCGTAGCCTGCAACTCCCGCAGCGCCGCCATCGCGGGCGCCAACTCCCGAGCCTCCACAGGTTGGTTCGGCGCCGTCACCGGCGACCGATTCCCGCAACTGGGGCACAACAAATCCTGCCCCACCGGATCAAACCCAAGCTGCGCGCCACACGACGAACAAGGATACGTCCGAGTCAACTCCGTGCTGTGCAACATCGCCCGATCCGGCACGACGGGACCCGGCTGCGCCGCAGCGTTTTCCGACGCGGGCGCATCCGGAGCCTGCATCCCAGGTACGAACACCGGAGCCACCATCACCGGCTGCGGCAGGCCGCCCACCGGAGCCTGCACCGGCTGATTCGGCGCGAATCCCCCAGGCAGCGGCGGCGGCACAGCCCCGCGCTGCGGCATCGGAGGCATCCCCTGCCCGGGCAGCGGCGGCGGCCCCGCGGGTACCCCGGAACCCGGAAGCGGCGGCGGTGCAACAGTTCCCGGCGTAGCGGCGGCGACCGGCGGCGCACCCCCGTACAGCCCACCACCAGCACCCGGCAGTGGAGGCGGCACAGCCCCACCCTGAGGCGCAGGCGGCGGACCGGCGGGCGCGACGACACCCGGAAGTGGCGGTGGTGCAACGGTCCCCGGCACAGAGCTCGCGGATGGCGGCACCGGATAGCCGGATTGCGGGGAGCCATACGGGCCGCTGACCCCGCCTGGCATCGGCGGCGGTGTACGGCCGGGTGCGGCGGCACCGGACAGCGGGGGTGGGGGCGACGTCCAGTTGCCCTGGGCGGGAGTCGATTGCGGCGTCCAGGCGCCAGGGCCCGTCGGAGCCGGTGCGGCGGGCGGCCATTCGCCTTCAGGATTAGGCGTTTGCTGCCCCGTGGGGAGTGGGGGCGTCCACGGGCGGGGGTCGGCGGTGTGCGGGACGGCCGGGTCGCTGCCCGGGAGCGGCGGTGGGCCGGACTGGCGCTGGGGCTGGTTGTCGTTCATCGGGGCTCACTCGGTGCGGCGGACGCGACGGTCGCGCCATTGCGGTGGAAGGGCTTTGGGGGACGCACCGGGTTGTCGGGCGTTCGGTGGCCACGGTCGTTCGTGGCTGACGGAGCGTTCGTGGGCGTCGTGCCGACGGGCCGCTGTGTGACGTAAGACCCGTCGGCGGGCAAGGAATGCCGACGGGTCGTGGCCGGATATTCGGCCCGGGCCGCTACTGCGGGGGCAGCGGCGGCGGGGTGCCCGGGAGGGGCGGCGGGGTGGCGAAGAGGCCCGCCAGGGCGGGGACGGTGGCGGCGGGCTGCCAGCCTGCCATGCCCTCGCACCACACATTGGTGTCGCGGGTCAGGTTGCCCGCCGAGACGTATTGGCGCAGTTGGTCGATCGGGAACGGGCCGACGGCCTGGCCGCCGTTGTCGAAGTGGAACTGCTGCTGGCCGGGCAGCGGCGGCGGGGCGGCCTGCTGCGGGGCGGGGGCGGCCTGCTGCTGCGGCTGGGCGAATCCGCCCTGCATCTGGCCTGCCATTTGACCACCGAGCACGACACCCAACCCGGCCTGCATGGCGGCGCCCATGCCGCCGCCGGGGTTCTGGGCCGCGGCGAGCATGGCGTCGGCGGCCTGCATCTGCTGGTAGCGGCCGAGATCGACATTGTTCATGAAGCCGCCCGCCTCGACGCCGCGCGCCACGCCGCGGGTCATGGCCTGCTGGATCTCCTCGGGCAGCGAGATCGTCATGGTGACGCCCTCGACCCCGATACCGAAGCCGGACAGCCGCTGGCCGACGAATTCGCGCAGCTTGTCGGACAATTCGACCTGGCGGCCCTGCAGGTCGATGGCGCCCAGACCCGACGCCATGATCATGTCGGAGAAGCCCAGCGCGACGTTGGCGCGCAGCTGCTCGCTGAGGGTGTCGGCGTCCACCTCGGCGTTGGTGCCGATCATCTGGCGCAGGAACACCTCGATATCGGTGACGCGCACGTTGGCGGTGCCGTTGGCGCGGATCTGCACCATGCGGAAGTCGGGGTCGCGCACGGTGATCGGCTGCGGTGTGCCCCAACGCATATCGGTGACCGCGCGGGTGTTGATGAAGTACACCTCCGACCGGAACGGCGAGTTGAAGCCGTGCCGCCACCCCTGCAGGGTGGACATGATCGGCATGTTCTCGGTGGTCAGCGTGTAATGCCCCGGCCCGTACTTGTCGGCCAGCTGCCCGCGGTAGACGAAGACGGCCTGCTGCCCTTCCCGGACGATCAGCTCCGCACCGTTCTTGATCTCGTTGTCGTAGCGGGGAAATCGCCACGCCAGCGTGCTGCGAGTGTCGTCCAACCATTCAATGATGTCGACGAATTCGCCGCGGATCATGTCGAACAGGCCCATTGCCTTCTCTTTCCTCCCTCGGGCGCGACGCCCTAACCCGGCCGAAGTATGGCACAGGTTGCTGAACGCGCGCGGTCACCGTCACGTGGCTATCGAGCCAACCACGATCAGTGTTAATGATTCATGAACAGCCCTGGCCCGCGCGAGTTTTCCCACGCGACCCATGCCGATCCGCTATCACCGGCGCGATACCGGGACGGCCCGGTGGCCGTCGTGCTCACCTAGCGCTCAACGGTCGAGCCGCCGCGCTGCCCGGCCCCGCCGACGCCACCCCGGTTTTACGGTCGCTTTGCTTTTCCCTAAGGGGCGCTTGGTATTTCGCGTGCGATTGACGGGGAGCGGGCGGGCGAAGCAACCGTGGTCGCCGTATGCTGACGCCCGCATTGATCGAGATCTACGGGGAGCAGTTGTGCAGGCGAACATCAAGGGCAGCACGATGCCGGTGCTGGAATTGCAGTTGGGGCCGGGGGAAGCGGTTATCACGCCGCATGGCGAATTGTCGTGGATGTCGCCGAATGTGACGATGACGCAGACCACCAGTGCCGCCGGCGGCGGCGGGTTCATGAACTCGCTCAAGCGGGTCGCGGGCGGCGGCGGTCTGTTCATGACGCAGTACCAGGCCACCAATGGCCCCGGCCTGGTGGCGTTCGCCAGCAAGGTGCCCGGTGAGATCGTGCCGGTCGACATTCACCCGCAGCGCAGCATCCTGGTGCATCGACACGGCTGGCTGGCCAGCACACCCGGCGTGAATGTGAGTGTCGCACTGCAGCAGTCGATTCGCAGCGGCCTCTTCGGCGGCGACGGCTTCCGCCTGCAGCGCCTGGAAGGTCAGGGCCGCGCCTGGATCGAACTCTCCGGCGAACTCACCCGCTACAACCTGGGCCCCGGCCAGACCATGCTGGTGCATCCCGGCCACGTCGGAATGTTCGACCAGACCGTGCAATTCACCATGACCACGGTCCCCGGCATCCGCAACAAGATCTTCGGCGGCGACGGCTTCCTCCTCGTCGCCCTCACCGGCCCCGGCGAAATCTGCCTGCAAAGCATGCCGCTACCCAACCTCGCCCACGCCCTCATGCCGTACGTCGGCGCCGAATCCGGCGGCGCGGGCGCCGCGGGCGGCGTCGTCGGCGCCATGCTGCGCGGCTGACACCGACACACTCCGGATCACGCTCGGCGCCCGCCGAGCCTGATCCGGGCCCGGTGCAACCACCTGCTCGCACGTCCGGGCACTTCGGACTGCTTCTTCCGTAGCGCATAGGCCAGTCGGCGGGCTCCGTCCGGTGTTGGGAGACGGGTCAATCCGAGACGGTCGACCGCGAAGGTCTGGGAAAGACCGTCCCGCCACGCCTCGATCCGCAGGTCTGCGGGAGCACCGACAGCGAGCGCTGTCGAGAGCGCCCGGACGATGTCCCCGGCGAGTCTCGCGCACTCCTGCTGGGCCACTGGCGAATCCACGTACTTGGCCCAGTTCTCGGTGCCGTTGCCGGGCGGTTCCGACCAGCCGTGCGCGCTCAACGTGGCTCCTCGCTCCGCGGGCATGTGCTGGTGCGGGTCCAGGCACCGGTTCGACACCACCTCGCACGACATTTCACCGGGCTGATGGCCGACCTGGGCATATCGGCGATCGGTCGTTGTCAGGATCAGGTATGCACCCGTAGGCATTTCACACAGAACTCGTGCCAACCGGTCGGCGAGTTCAGACCAGTCGGCGGGTGGATCGGCAAGCTCACGTGTCCTGACGCGATACCCGGGTTCCTCGACGAGATCGGGCAGTTCGATGCCCTCGTGCGGAATTCCCCACTCGATCGAAACGCGAGCGTCGGGAGCTACTTCGGCTACCGAGCACTCGATCTGCGCATCGAACCACTCCCGCCAGACTCCCCAGCCGTTCAACAGCAGCGGCCAGGGACCGGTGTCCGCACAGACCACGAACATTCCGTCGTCGGCCACGTAGTAGTAGGTGCCCACCGCGTCATAGACATCCTCGTGCAGGAGTACCGCGTCGACCGCGGCTTGCACGGCCCACGCGAGTTGTTCGTCGCCGTGGAACCTGATCGTGACGCGAAGGTCGTAGCCATCGGACATGCCTCGAACGCTAGATCACACCTCCGACATCGACACGGAACGAGATCGGTTGCGGGAGATAGCTTGTTGGCGCGGGACTGTCGTCGTGGCCAGAATGGCGAAGTGAGTTCGTATCGTTTGGCCGAGCCGCCGTTGTTCACTCGCCTGCGTGATGCGTCCAGTGTGCTGATCGCCGGCGCGGGCGGGGGATTCGATGTCTACGGCGGATTGCCGCTTGCCGTCGCACTGGAGGGGCTCGGTAAGAAGGTGCATCTGGCTAATCTGTCGTTCAGTGATCTGCGGCGGATTCCGCTCGACAACTGGGTCGCGCCGGGGGTTGCCGCTGTCGAACCTGACACCGTGGGCAACGATGACTACTTTCCGGAACGCAGTTTGGCGCGATGGCTGGCAGAGACCGGCCGGGAGCCGATCGTGTATGCGTTCCCCAAGTGCGGGGTGCGTCCGCTGCGGGCGGCGTATGCCGCGCTTGTCGAGCAGCTCGGGGTGGACGCCGTGGTGTTGGTTGACGGCGGCACGGACATTCTGTTGCGGGGCGACGAGGCCGGGCTGGGCACTCCGCAGGAGGATATGACGAGTCTCGCGGCCGTGGCGGGGCTCGACGGTCTTGTCCGCGTGGTGGTGTCGGTCGGATTCGGTATCGACGCCTACCACGGTGTCTGTCACGCGCATGTGCTCGAGAATCTCGCTGCGCTGCAACGGCAGAACGCCTTTCTCGGCGCGCTGTCGATCCCGTCGGACAGCCCGGAAGGTGCCGCCTACTTCGCCGCGGTTGTTCACGCCCTGGCCGAAACGCCCTTGCGCCCGAGCATTGTGCACTCCCAGATCGCGTGCGCGCTGCGCGGGGAATTCGGCGACGTGCACGCCACCGACCGCACCGGTGGCACAGAGTTGTTCGTGAATCCGCTCATGGCTATGTACTTCGCCGTCGATCTCCCGGCGCTGGCGCGTACGGTCGAATACCTGCCGTTTCTCGAGTCGACCGAGGACGCGTTTCAAGTGGCACAGGTGATCGAAGCGCATCTCACCTCTCGGCCCGAGCCTCGCCCTTTCAGCGCTATTCCACACTGACCCGCCGACGCGGTCAGCCGTACTCCGGGGTCATCTTGGCCAGCAGGCCGTTGATCTCGGTTTGGGTGATGGCTTTCATGAGGGGGTCTTCGCTGTTGACGATGACGGTGCCGCCGGAGAAGTGGCGGCCGGATCTCACCTTGCCCCGTTCGGTGTTGTCCGTGGTGCTGTATTCGAGTTGGTACCAGCCGTCTTGCGGCTTCTTCGAGTATTTCGTGGGGAAGTCGGTGACCAAGCCCGGGAGATCGTCGATGCGGGACTTGAGGGTGGATTTGTCGGTCTTCACCTTGTAGAAGATCCGGAAACGGGTGCGGCCGCTGATATACGCCTTGAGTTTCGGGCCGCTGTCGTGTTCCTGGCGGATGCGGCAGGTCAAGGTGCCGTCCGCGAAATACAGGGTGGGAGCGCGGTCTTCACCCGAGGTCAGATGGGACAGGTTGGCGCGGGTGCACAGACTCCGTAGTAGTGCCAGGCGCGGGCAGGGATTTATGGCCGTCCAGTTCGGACACTTTGCGCTCGATGGCGCGATTGGCCACACCCTCGGGCTGCCCCGGCACGGTCGGCACCGCCGACC
>NZ_JBSGBY010000284.1:0-10567 GCF_053601505.1 Nocardia sp. NPDC004722 | reverse complement strand
CGGGGACGTCGAGGCCGCGCCAGGACACCGGGCGGGTGTAGGACGGGCCTTCCAGCAGACCGTCGGAGAACGAATCCTGTTCGTGGGATTGCTGATTGCCGAGTACGCCAGGGATGAGGCGGACGAACGCCTCGGTCATGACGAGCACCGCCGCCTCGCCGCCGATGAGGACGTAGTCGCCGATGCTGACCTCTTCGACGCGCACGCGGCGTGCGGCGTCGTCGAAGACGCGCTGATCGATGCCTTCGTAACGGCCGCAGGCGAAGACGATGTGCTTTTCGGCGGACCAGCGTTCGGCGGTCGCCTGGGTGAAGGGGACGCCCGCCGGGGTGGGGACCACCAGCAGCGCGTCGTCCGGGCACACCTCGTCCAGCGCGTCGCCCCACACGGTCGGCTTCATGACCATGCCGGGCCCGCCGCCGTACGGGGTGTCGTCCACGGATTTGTGCACGTCGTGCGTCCAGCGGCGCAGGTCGTGCACGTCGACCTCGAGCAGGCCCTTGTCGATGGCCTTGCCCAGCAAGGCCGCTCGCATCGGCTCGAGGTATTCGGGGAAGATCGTCACTACGTCGATGCGCATGGCGGCTACTCCGGGTCCAGCAGGCCCTCGGGCGGGTCGATGACGATCAGCCCGTCGGCGACCGACACGGTCGGGACCATGGCGAGCACGAACGGCACCAGGATCTCGCGGCCCGCGGGCGGGTACGCCTCCCCGGCCTTGATCGAAAGCAGTTCTCCCGCAGCGGAATGCAGCACCTCGTTGACGGTGCCGACGAGGGTGCCGTCACCGAGTTCGACGCGCAGCCCCTCGAGTTCGTGGTCGTAGTACTCGTCCGGGTCCTCCGACGGCGGCAGGTTCGCGGTGTCGACCACGAAGACCATGCCGCGCAACGCGTCCGCGGCCGTGCGGTCGGCGATGCCGGTCAGACGCAAGAGAAGCCGGCCCGAGTGCTCCCGGGCCGACTCCACTTCGAATTCCTGCGTCTGCTTGGCGCGCGGCAGCTTCCCCGAAAGGAAGCTGCCGGGCGCGAAGCGCAGTTCCGGCTCGTCGGTGCGAACATCTACGACGAGTTCGCCACGCACACCGTGCGATTTGGCGACCCGTCCGACGACGAGTTCCATCTATTGATCCGTGTCGACCACGTCGACGCGAATGCCCTTACCGCCGATCCCGGCGACCAGGGTGCGCAGGGCGGTCGCGGTACGACCACCGCGACCGATCACCTTGCCCAGATCATCCGGGTGCACGTGCACCTCGACGGTCCGGCCGCGTCGGCTGGTGATCAGCTCGACGTGGACGTCGTCGGGATTGGCGACGATGCCGCGCACCAGGTGCTCGACGGCATCGGCAACCACGGCACTCATTTACTCGGCGGCTTCGGTGGTGGCCTCGGCCTCGGCGGCCTCGTCCTTCTTGGCGGCCTTCTTCTTGGGGGTGACGGCCTCGGCGACCGGCTCGTTGTCGGCGGCGGCGAGCGCGGCGTTGAACAGGTCGAGCTTGGACGGCTTGGGCTCCTTGACCTTCAGGGTGCCCTCGGCGCCCGGCAGGCCCTTGAACTTCTGCCAGTCACCGGTGATCTCCAGCAGACGCTTCACCGGCTCGGTCGGCTGCGCGCCGACGCCCAGCCAGTACTGCGCGCGCTCGGAGTCGATCTGGATGAGCGAGGGCTCTTCCTTGGGCTGGTAGATGCCGATGGCCTCGATGGCGCGGCCGTCACGACGCGTACGGGCGTCGGCGATGACGACGCGGTACTGCGGGTTGCGGATCTTGCCCATACGGGTCAGCTTGATACGAACAGCCATGAGCTGATGCCTTTCAAATGGTTGGTCACGTCGCAATTCAGCGACCCGCACGAGGCGGGCCCGGTTTTGCGTTGAGTGCTGTGACCGCCGCGCGGTACGGAACCGGAGACGGGCTGACACTGTCCTCAGACGAGAACGGTGGACCATTCTGCCAGACCCCCGGTGCGGCGAGGAAATCGCCCCGGACCAACGCGACAGCCCACCGGGTACGACCCGATGGGCTGTGTGATGTCTCGTGCAGAGCCTACTGCGGCGCGGGCTGCGAGCTCCCCGACGTCAGCCCCTTCACGATCAATCCGGCCAGCACGCTGATGGCCAGCGCTTCGATAGACCCCACGGTCATCTCCTCATCGAGTTGAAACAACAAACGTGTGAAGCATGACCGATTCACTTATCTCGCGCAGGCGAATCACCCAGGCGCCGATAGATCGATTACCGAGTCACCGCAACCGGGCAGTGGAGACCTCCACCCGAACCGGAGCGGGCGGATACACCGTCTCCCCTGCCGACACACACACTTCCTGACGGTACGAGGACTCGACCAGGCGATAGCCGAAGAACTTGGCGGGCTTGCCCTTGGGAAGCTCGACAATCCAGAGAAACGGAACTCCGGCTACCGCGTAACCGGCCATCTTCGTCTCACGTTCCGCACGCTTGTTTCCCGGCGACCAGACCTCGACCGCCAACTGCAGCTCGGCGGGTTCGATACTGGTCCGCCCCTCGATGGCAGCGGCCACCACCGCGACATCCGGGACCACCCCGGTCCGGATGGCCGTGCTGAGCTTGACCGCGACGGCAGGCAGAACGTGCAGATCCTCACGCCCCGCCGCCGTGATGGCCTGATCCAACATTGTCGCGAGACGGAAAGCGGCATGCTGGTGTGGCAACGTCGGCGCGGGCGACATGCAGAGGTACCCCAGAATCAGCTCGAGACGAGATCCATCGGAAGGCGGCTCTTCGGCTAGCCAGCCTTCCACGGTCGTCGGGCCCAGGGTGTGAATTGTCGAAACCTCCGCGGCCATAGCCATTTTCCGTCCGATCCGTCCGCTTCGAATGCAGTCGGTGCTTGCACCGGCGCCCGTGGTCCATCCGGGTACAGCAGAGTCGATCCGATTGACATTGTTCCACGTACGGCACGTGGATGTTCCATCCACGGAAACCGCGTCGGGGCCGGCACCGACCTGCCTCAGCGATTCGCCGTGACCGGGGACCGGCGGTCGTAGAGGCGGCCACGCAGCACTACCCATGCGGGAGCGGCGAGGGTGGCCAGGTTGGTTCGCGGGTCCTGGTCGTAGACAACGAAATCGGCGGGGGCGCCGGGGGCGATGCCCGGGTGGCCGAGCCAGGTTCGGGCGTGCCAGGACGAGGCGCCGAGGGCGTCGTGGGGGGTGAAGCCCGCGCCGGTGAGGGCGAGGATCTCGTCGGCGATGCGGCCGTGGCGGATGGAGCCGCCCGCGTCGGTGCCGGTGTAGATGGGGACGCCCGCCTCGTGGGCGCGGGCTACGGTGTCGCGGGAGCGGCGGTGCAGGTCGCGCATGTGGGCGGCGTAGACGGGGAATTTGGTTGCGCCGTCGGCGATTCCGGGGAAAGTGTCGATGTTGATGAGGGTCGGGACCAGGGCGGTGCCGTGCGCGGCCATGACGGCGATGGTGTCGTCGGTGAGGCCGGTGCCGTGTTCGAGGCAGTCGATGCCCGCGCCGAGCAGGCCGGGCAGGGCGTCCTCACCGAAGACGTGCGCGGTGACGCGGGCGCCTTCGCGGTGGGCGGCGTCGATGGCGGCCTTCAGGATGGTGTCGGACCACAGCGGGGCGAGATCGCCGGTGGCGCGGTCGATCCAGTCGCCGACGAGCTTCACCCAGCCGTCGCCGCGGCGGGCCTGCTCGGCCACGATCTCCGGCAGGTCGCGTTCGTCGTCGACGTCGATGCCGAGTTCGCGGATGTAGCGCTTGGGGCGGGCAATGTGACGGCCCGCGCGGATGATGCGCGGCAGATCGTCGCGGTCGTCGAGGAAGCGGGTGTCGATGGGTGAGCCCGCGTCACGCAGCAGCAGCGCGCCCGCGTCCCGCTCCACCTCGGCCTGCGCCACCGCACCGGCCCGATCCTCTTGTCCCCCACCGTGTTTGATGCCGACATGGCAGTGGGCGTCGACGAGTCCGGGCAGGATCCAGCCGGAGGCGCACACGGTGTCGGCGTCGCGGATCGGCTCGTCGGAGAGGATGCCGTCGCGCACCCAGAGATCGCGGACCTCACCCTCGGGCAACACCACGCCGCGCACATGCAGCCGCATTCGGCCTCCTCGCCTTCGACGGTGACCCGCCGGATCCACTCTCGCAGCCGGATCCACTATCGCATCAGTCGTCGAGCACGGTGATGTCGGTGCGCTCGCGGCATACCCGGCGGATGGCGTCGATACCCGCCGCGATGACCGGATGCCCGGCGCTGCCCCGCCGCACCGCCGTCAGATGCCGTCGCACCGGGAGCGGGTCGTCGCGCAACGGCACCCGGATCACCGGCGATTCGGGCGGCAGGTAGGCCAGCCGGGGCACCAGGCTGACGCCGAAGCCGTGCGCCACCATGGCGGCGACGCCCGGGAAATCGACGGCCTGCCCGGCGATTCGGGGCGTGAACCCGGCCGTGGCGCAGGCGGCGGACACCACCAGGTGATGGGTGATGCGCGCGCGGCCGGTGATCCACGGCTCCGCCGCCGCCTCGGCCAGTCCCACGCTGTCCCGTCCGGCGAACGGATGCCCCACGGGCACAAGCAGATCCAGCGGCTCGGTCAGTAGCGGGCGCTGCTCGAAGCGCAGGTCGTCGGGCGCGGGGCTGCCGGGCGCGGGCAGCACGATCCCGATGTCGCTGTCCCCGGCCAGCAGTGCTTCGAAGCAGTGCGCGCTCTCGTCCTCGATCAGTTCCACCGTGAGCCCCGGATTCGCGTCCCGCAGCCGGGCGGCGGCCGACGCGACGATCGCCGCGAGCGCGGTCGGCATCGCGCTGATGCGCAGCACCCCCGCGATGCCCGCCCGGTGTGCGGCCAACTCCGCCCGGGCCCGTTCCGCCTGTGCCGCGAGCAGATCCGCGTGTCGGAGCAGTGCGTGGCCCGCCGCGGTCAATTGCACCCGGCGGCCGACCTGTTCGAGTAGTTCGACGTCCAATTCCCTGGCCAGGCCGCGCAATTGCTGCGACACCGTGGAGGGCGTCAGGTGCAGGGCCGCTGCGGCCGCGGTGACCGTGCCGTGCTCATGCAGAACCCGCAGGGCCTGCAGCCGAGGGTCGATCATGTGGTGATTCTGCACGATCCGGTACGGAAACTTTCGATGGACCGATACTGTCGCCGCCTCGAAGATTGTCCCCATGACCGAGTCGGACCGACACTGCAGCCATTGCGGCTGGCCGACAGACCAACCGTTCCAGGTACTTTCGCGCCATCGCACGTCGGAGGGGATCGTGAGTTACACGCGTTGCGCGTGCGGCGTCCTGCGCATGCGACTGGAGCCCGCGACATTCACTATTTGAAGTATGCGGTTTTCAGTTCCGGCCTAGGATCGGGGCCCTCACCACCTTGCTGGAGGCCCCACCCATGTCATCCCCGATCGCCCGCAATCGAATTCGACTGACCGTCGCCGCGCTGGCGGTCGGCGCCACCGTCACCACGCTCGGCGGCACCGCGCAGGCCACGCCCTCGCCCCTGAACCAGCCGACCCCCGACACGGCCACCCCGATCGCCACCAGTTCGGGGTCCGGATTCGATCCGGGCATCATCACCGGTTCGGCGATGGCCCCCATCGTGCTCGGAGGCATCCTGCTCTGCGAGATCGAGGTGAACACCGGCAGCACGAAATGGGATCCTCGCATGGGCGGCATCCCCTGCTTGCCGATCTGACCGCGGCGGCGATCACTTCACGAACTCGCCGAGCCGGTCCGGCAGATCCCCGCGGATCGGCAGCCCGTGGCCGGGTACGAGAATCTCCGCACCCAGGCTCGCGAGCCCACGCGCGCTGGCGAGCGTTCCGGCCTCGTCGTGATTGAAAAACCCCGGCAGCAACTGCAATCCGGTCTCCGGCAGGAGCGGATGCCCGGTCACCAGCGCATCGCCGGAGAACAGCACGCCCTCCGACGGCAGGAAATACGCAGTGTGGCCGTTGGTATGGCCTGGAGTCGGCACCTCAACCAGCCCGCCGGGCAGCGCGGCCAGCGTGTCCGCGTCGAGCGGCGCGGCCGAGGGGACGCTCATGCCGATGTGCCCGACACAGGCGCGCAAGGTCTGCGCCACCCACACGGCCCCGCGCCGAGTCCCCAACCGCTGGACCATCTGCACCGGCGTGATCTGCTGCAAATACTCGCGTTTGGCGTGCCGGACCTCCTCCGTGCCGGTGTAGACCGGCACACCCAACCGCTCGACCAGGGTGGGGATCGCGCCGATGTGGTCGAGGTGCGCGTGCGTCACCACCACCGCGGCGACCTCGTCGAGCGCGCGCCCGATCTCGGTCACCGATTTCAACACCGCCGCGCTGTCGCCCGGATACCCGGCGTCGACCACGGTCACCCCGCGCTCATCGCTGACCAGCGCCCAGTTGACGTTCGTGCCCGCCACCACGTACACGGACTCCGAAACCTGGTCGATCTTCACTTGCCCTCCCTCACTTGCCGATTCGATGCTCGATGACGCCGATGCCGTCGATCTCCAAGCGCAGTGCGTCGCCGGGAGCCAGCCATCGGCCCAATTCCATGCCGCTGCCGCCGGGCAAGGTGCCGGTGGCCACCAGCTCACCCGGGTACAGCTGTTCGGAGCGTGAGGCGTGCACGATGGCCTCGGCCACCGAGAAGCGCATACCCGAAGTTCCTGTGCGCGAAAGTGTTTCGCCGTTGATCGAGACCGACGCGGTGAGGCGGTCCAGCCGATCGGCCACCGCGGATCCGGCGACTGCGGTCGCCGACATCGAACCAGCGAAGTGCTTGGACTTCTGCGGGCCGAAACCCGAACGCATCTCCGGCAATTGGATGTCACGGGCCGAGAAGTCGTTGATCACCACGACCGCCGCGATCGCGGCCAGCGCCTCGGCCTCGGTCGCGTCCCGCAGCGGGGCGCCCAGCACCACACCGAGTTCGAGCTCGAAATCCAGGGCGCGGCTGTAGGCGGGCGGCGCGACCTCGACACCCGAGGGCAGCAGGGTCAGGGGGTTGGACAGGTAGTAGATCGGCTGGGCGTACCA
Organism: Nocardia sp. NPDC004722; assembly: GCF_053601505.1. NCBI lineage: Bacteria > Bacillati > Actinomycetota > Actinomycetes > Mycobacteriales > Nocardiaceae > Nocardia > Nocardia sp. NPDC004722. The sequence continues at coordinate 3,554 of NZ_JBSGBY010000284.1, read as the reverse complement.
GAGCCGATGCGGACGGTACGGCGGAAAGGTCCGGCGGGTCACCGTTTCGAAGACCTGTCCGATTCGGTAGCCGGCGGGCAGGAACCGCCGGGCCATGCCGCGCGCGGCGTCGACGGCGTGCTTCTCGAACAGCATGTACTCGCGGAAGGCGATCGGGCTGACAGGCAGGACCGTCGCGCCGTCAGGCAGGCCCAGTCGCTCCCAGCGGGCCAGCTCGAACTCGTCGGTGAAGGCGGCGGGCACGAAATCGGCTGCGCCGCTCTCTGATTCGGGGACGTCTTGCCAGCCCTCGCCGGTGTCGAGGTGGCGGACGATGCGCCGCGCGCCGAGGTCGAGGGTGCGGCGCAGGCGCGGCAGCGGGGTGACGTCGCTCATCGGGTCAGCGGCTCCGGCGCGCCGGTGGGAAGCAGGTGCTCACGCAGGAACCGTACCGACAATTCCGACCATTGCACGGCATGGCCCATGGCGCAGTGGTCGTCGTCGGCGTACAGGACCAGTTGCGCGTCCGGCGCGCCGATCGCGATGTCGATGGAATCCTGGGTGCTGACCAGGGTGTCGTTCGCGCCGTTGATCACCAGCAGCGGAATCTCGATGCGGCGGTAGTGGTCACGCAGCGACATGCCGCGCAGCCTGCGTAGCAGGTCGACGGTGCCGGACGCGCCGGTGGCGTGCCGCAGGGTGGACACGATCACCTCGGGGACGCCCAGCGAACCGCGCGGACCGAAGGAGCGGTGCGCGGGAGCGCCATTGGCGATGGCCACCTTCAGCCGGGGCTCGACCGCCGCCATCCGGGTGGTCCAGTACGCGCCGAAACTCAGGCCCAGCATGCCGATTCGGTCGGCATCCACGCGCGGATCGGCGGACAGCTCGTCGAGCACCGTCACGTAGACGCGCTCGGCCGCCGGTGACAGCGGTTCCCGATAGGAGTAGGTGCCGGGCATCTCCATGACGAAAAGCCCCAGGCCCGCATGACGATTCACCAGCAGCGGCAGTGTCCCCTCCGCCAGCGAGCCCTCCAGACCATTGGTGACCAGCACCAGCGGTACGGCCTCGGCGCCCTCCGGCAGGATGAGGTAGCCGCGCACCGCATCCCCGTCGCCGAACGGGATCCGCAGCGATTCGATGGTCACCGCCATCGCGGGAGCCAGTGCGGTGAGCAGGATTTCGGTGAGGCGATGGGAGCGTTCGTAGGCTCGCAGTCGCTGCGGACTCCACCCCGGCCAGGCGGCGACGAACTCGTACACCAGCGCCTTGATCAGGCCGTCCAACGCGATCGCGGCGTCGGCGGCATCGGGATTCTCGGCACAGAATCTTTGCACCGCATCGGGATTCGCGACCGGTCCACGCTCGGACAGGATCGTGACGGCCGGTGCGAGCAGCTTGCCGAGATCCTCGGGTGCGACGGCGGCGGCCGGATCCAGCAGTTCGGCGGTCGACGGACCGCCCAGACGCGCGAGCGCGGCATCGGCGCGTTCCCTGTGCGGCCGGGCGAAGTCCTGCCAGTACCCGGCCCAGCGCGCGTCCTCGAACGAGTGGCATCCGGCCAGCTGCGCCCGGAATTCCGCGTCCGGGATCCCGCCCAGATGGGTGAACCGGTCCGCGAAGAGCGCGGGCAGGAATCGGGCGGTCCCCCACCGCCGGGCCGCTCGTTCGGTGGTGTGGGTGAGCGCGCAGGCGCTGACGAAGATCCGGTTGGCGAGTGTCGACAGCGATGTCATCAGAGTGCCTTCCCTCCAGCTACCTCGATATCGCAGAAATATCTGCGTTAGTGAGGGTAGGGACGCCACGGCATCAAAAGCAAGAACTTCTGCTTTAGTATTTCGAGGTGACCATCGACGACTCCCCGCAGCGCCGCCCGGGCGGCCGCTCGACCCGCGTCCGCGAGGCCGTCCACGCGGCGGTCCTGGACGCGATCGCCGAGCACGGCGTCGACCGCGTCGGCATCCCCGATATCGCCCGCCGCGCCGAGGTCCGCGACAGCTCCATCTACCGCCGCTGGGGTACCCGCGAAAACCTGATCCTCGACGCCCTGCTCGCCAACAGCGAACGCCTCATGCCCATCCCCGACACCGGCACCGTGCACGGCGACCTCACGGCCCTGGCCACCGAACTGGCCGACTACCTGGCCACCCCGCTGGGCAGCAGCCTGGTGCGGGCCCTCGCCTACCTCACCGACACCGACGCCATCGCCGAAGCCCGGACCACCTTCTGGTCCACCCGCTTCCGAGCCGCGGCCCCCATCGTCAGCCGGGCCATCGCCCGCGGCGAACTGCGTCCTGACACCGACCCCCGACTGGCCCTCGAACTCCTCGCCGCGCCCCTGCACTTCCGGGCCACTCTCACCCGCGAACCCGTCACCCCCGAATTCCTCAGCCGCCTGGCGGATTCCGTCTGCCGCGCCCTCGCGGTCGACTCGGCAGACGGCTGAGGCGATGCTTCAGGCCACGGGTTCGGACACCGCCGCGGAGACTGCCGCGACGATCGATTCGGGGGTCGGAAAGCCCTGCCGGGACTTGGTCGCCACGACCGTCCCGTCGACGGTGACGCGGCAGACGCCGCCGGATCCGGGCACCAGTTCGGGGGTGATGCCGAGTTCGGCGCCGAGGGCTTCGGAGGCGGCCTGCGCGCGCTTCAGATACCCGCACGGCTTGCAGTACGTGATGACGACAGCGGACATGATGAACTCCTGACGGTTCGTTCTCGGATGATGTTGTTGCTCAGTCGTTTTCGTCGCCGGACAGCGACCACATGCGGGTGGTCGCACCCAGCCGGGTCCAGGTGTTGATGATCGCGATGTGCCAGACCAGTTCGGCGAGTTCCTGCTCCTCGAACTCGCCGGCCGCGACCTGCCAGACCTGTTCGCTCACTTCGCCGTCCGCGATCCGGGTCATCGCCTCGGCGAGCTCGAAGGCGGCCCGCTCGCGGGCGGTGAAGAACGGGGCCTCGCGCCACACGGCGACCAGGTTCACCCGCCGCCAGGTGTCGCCGCCCGCCACCGCGTCGCGCGAGTGCATGTCGACGCAGTAGACGCAGCCGTTGATCTGGGCGACGCGCAGCTTCACCAACTCGCGCAGCGGCTTCTCCAGCACCGACTGCTGGGCGGCGCGCTCGAGGCCGTTCATGGCCTTCGCGATGCCCGGGGCGAGATCGTCGAGGGCGATGCGGGTGGTCGGAAGGACGTAGGTATTCGTTGTCGTTGTCATGATTCGACGGTAGGCCGATAATGGCTCAAAGTTAGGAGCCAATCCAATGTCCGAATATTGGTCCACTTGGAGTGTCGACCTGCATCTGGCCCTCGAACCGGAATCCGGGCGGCGGGTCGGGCTGGAGCAGGCGTTACGGGAGGCCATCCGCGACGGCCGCTTGGCCGCGGGAGCCCGGCTGCCCTCCACCCGGACCCTGGCGACCGAACTGGGGCTCGCGCGCGGCACGGTCAGCGCGGCCTACGACCAGCTGACTAGCGGTCCGCGGCCTCGGACAGGGAGCCGGACGCGGCGGGCGGGACCTCACCCAGGTGGCCCTGGGTGAGCACGACCGCGTGCAGGCCGCGCAGG
>NZ_JBSGBY010000283.1:0-10571 GCF_053601505.1 Nocardia sp. NPDC004722 | reverse complement strand
GCGCCGCGGCCGGTGCGGCCGTGGCAGGCATCCCCGCCGCTGCGGCCGGTGGCCTTGCCGGAGGCGTCGCCGGTGGCGCGGTCGGCGGCTTCCTCGGCGGCGCCCTGTAGCTGACGGGCGCGGTGCGGTGAAACAGCTATCGCCGCGCCGCCCGTCCGAGACCCGCAACGATCCACGAACACAAGGAATCTCATGAGGACAGCACTACGCATGGCCGCAATCGCCGGGGCCATGGTCGCGGGCGGCGGGCTCGCCACCCAGGCCGCCTCCGCCACCGCGCCGGTCATCTCGACCGAGCCGGGCGGCGTCATTCGCGCGGACATCGCGCCCGACGAGTCCTGGACCTGCGGCGGCTGGAGCCTGCAACCGCCGTTCGTCAACAGCGCGCCGACCAGCGGCGTCCTGCGTGGCCCGGTCACGGGGCGAATGACCTTCACCCCCGGCTCGGACGTGTGGGTGTTCTGCACCCGGTCCTGGGTGATGCCCCTGGACCTGAACGTCCTGGTTCACCCGGAGCTGGACTGGAACCACGTCATCAGAACCGAGAACTGACAGCCGACTTCATCAGAACGCCCGCTCGAGCGGGCGTCGGCGTCCTGGCCGGCAGTGTGCTCGGTATCAAAGGAGAACCAAAAGATGCGTATGTCAACGAAACTCGGGGCGGTCGCGGCGACGGGCGCCTTCATCGGTCTCGGCTTCATCGGCGCTCCGGTCGCGGGAGCGACGCCGCCGGTCATCTCGACCGAGCCGGGCGGCGTGATCAAGATGGACACGGCGCCTGGCGAGTGGTGGGAGTGCACCGGGTGGAGCTTCCAGCCGCCGTTCTTCCAGCAGTCGCCGGGGCTGATGCAGTACACGCTGGGGCCGGAGCCCATCTATCTGCGCTTCACGCCGGGCGCCGACGTCTGGGTCGAATGCGCAGGTACCGGAGCACCGTTCGTGTATTACGGGCCTATCGTCAAGGCAGGCCAATAGCCATCCGGTCTCGCGGTGCGGGCGTGCTCATAGCGGCCTGAGCCGGGTTGCGGCGATGCTCGCTTCGGGGGGTGCGGGTTAAGGTCGGTCGGGTGAGTTCTTGGGCGAGAAGGCATCTGCATCGGGTCGGCCGGTTCGATCGGGCGGTCACCCGGGTGGTGGCCGGGCTGCCCCCATCGTCGGCGGATCGGGGGCTGCTGCGGCTCACGACGAGTGCTGATCACAGCGCGCTGTGGATGGTGTGCGCCGCCGCGATGGCTAGCCGGCCGGGCACGCCGCGCCGGGCCGCCGTACGCGGGGTGATTTCCGTCGCGGGCGCGAGTTTCACCGTCAACGCCGTGCTCAAGACGCTTTTCGCGCGTCGCCGTCCCGCCGCGAGTCTGCTGCCAGCGCATCGGCGTTTGACCCCCGCGCCGCGCTCGTCGTCGTTTCCCTCCGGGCACAGTGCGGCGGCGGCCGCGTTCGTGACCGCGGTCGGCCTGGAAAGCCCGCGCGCGGCAAAGGTTCTCGCACCGGTCGCGGCGGCGGTCGCCTATTCGCGGGTGCACACGGGTGCGCACTGGGGTTCCGATGTGCTGGTCGGTTCGGCGGTCGGTGCCGGGGTGGCCCTGGCGACTCGGCGCTGGTGGCCGGTGCGCGAGTCGGACGAGGCCCGCGCGACGCTGCGGGAAGCGCCGCTGCTGCCGGACGGCAAAGGTCTACTGCTGCTGGTGAATCCGGTGGCTGGCGACCCGGACTACGATCCCGCCGCGGACATCGCCGCGGCCCTCCCGGCGGCCGTCCTGCTGCGCACCCAACCGGATCGCGATGTCGCGGACCTGTTGGAGGAGGCCATGGCCACGAGCGCCGAACCGGTGACCGCACTCGGCGTGGCGGGCGGTGACGGCACGGTGGCCTCCGTCGCCGCGGTCGCGTTGCGGCACGGCCTGCCCCTCGCGGTGGTGCCCACCGGCACCCTCAACCACTTCGCCCGCGATCTCGGCGTGTACGACCTGCTGGAGGTGGTGGACGCCACCTCGGTCGGGGAGGCGGTGTCGGTCGACATCGTGCGCGTCGACTACGGCGACGGGAGCGAGCTCCGCACCCGGAATCTCATCAACACCGCCAGTATCGGCGCGTATCCCGACCTGGTCCGGCTGCGTGAGCGGTGGCAGCGGCGCTGGGGCAAGTGGCCGGCTTTCGCGGCGGCACTGGCGGTGACGCTGACCCGGTCGCAGCCGCTGGAGATCGATCTCGACGGGGACCGCCGCCTGGTGTGGTTCGTCTTCGTCGGCAACGGCCCCTATCACCCGCGCGGCGCGGTTCCGGCCTTCCGCGCCATCCTCGACAGCGGCCTGCTCGACGTCCGCTGGCTGCGCGCCGATCTGCCGTGGTCGCGCACCCGCGCCATCGCCGCCCTGCTGACGTCGACGATCGGCCGCAGCAAGGTCTACGGCGAGCGTCTCACCCCGAATCTCGTTGTCCGGCTGCCCACTGCGGAGCGGCTGGCCACCGACGGCGAGGTGGCGGGAACCGCCACCAGCCTCCGCTTCGCCGTGGCGGGCCGGCTCACCGTCTACCGCCGCGACGAATCCAATCCGCTGTGGGCGGGCCGATTCCGGCCGCACCACCGTCGCACCGCGTGGTTCCCGACGGTCGCTCCCTGAACCGGGCGTGAATACGCCGGGCCGGTCGGCCCTCCTCAGAAGAGGGTGGGTTCGCCGAAGCCTGGAGTGCGTTCGATCTCGAGCAGGTGCTGTTTGGTGGTGATGCCGCCGGGGGCGGAGAAGCCGTGCAGGGCGTGGTCGGCGGCCAGGACTCGGTGGCAGGGGATGATCAGGGGAATCGGGTTGCGGCCCAGGGATTGGCCTACGGCCTGGGCGCCGCCGGGTGCACCGATGGCGTTGGCGACCGCGCCGTAGTTGAGGGTGTGGCCGGGGTCGATGGCTCGGGTGACCTCGTAGACGGCTCGGTCGAAATCGTTGAAACGGGTGGTGTCCAGGGCAATCCAGCGGAGGTCGTCGAGGTCGCCGGAGAGGTGGGCCTGGATGCGGGCGATGGCCTCGGTGATGTCGGGGGTGGGGTCGGCCTCGTGGATTTCGACCAGGCGGTGGTTGCGCAGGATGTAGGTGCGGGTGGTCGCCGGGTCGGGGTCGGGGAGGGCGAAACGCAGGACGCCGGTGGCGCTCCAGGCGATGGCACAGGTGCCTATCGCGGTGTCGAAGAGCGCGGCCGACGCCTGGGGGCGAGCCGGGGCGGACATGAGGCCAGTGTGCACCGTGGCACCGACACTTCCCGAATTCGAGGCCAGTTGACTAGAACTGGACCGATTCTCCTCGGCAAGGAATGGTGGACAGGGCCGCGACCGCGGGCACGCCGCGACGGAAACGGCGGACCGGGGTCGGCGGGCAGTGTTCGGGACGCTGGGTGGCGATGGCGGCCAGGTCCGAATATTGGCGGGACGCTTCATATTCGGCGACCGACCAGTCCGACATGGGAGCATGCGGGCGATAACGCTCGAGCAGCACGCCCCAGCGCTCATCGGACTTGGGTGCGTACCGGTACACGAGACCGGCGAAGACGGCGACGACCAGGAGGGAGACGAGCAGAGCGACCATAGGCCCATAGTGGCCTCCCCTTGGACTTGAAGAAAATATCCAGTACCCCGATACTGGCCTTTATGGCGACACGAGTGATCGGCGCGGCCAGCCTGACGCGCGACCTGGGCCGGTGGCGGAACGACGAATCCGGGTCCACCGACAGTGCCCAATCAGGGGCCGGCGGCAACGCCCAGTCCGGCGCTGCCAAGCGGTCAGCGCGGCCCGCGTATGTGGCATTGGCCGAGAGCATCCGGCTGCTCATTCACGACGGCCGCGCGCCCCTGGGCGTGGCGCTGCCCAGCGAACGCGATCTGGCCACCACCCTCGAGGTCAGCCGCACCACCGTCACCTCCGCGTACACCCTGCTGCGCGAGCACGGCTACCTGATCAGCCGTCAGGGTTCGCGCAGTACCGTCGCACTGCCGCCGACCGTGGTGCACGACGGCGCGAAACCGGCCCGCAGCATTCTCGCCATGATGGCGCAGCCGGAACTGGCCACCGTCGACATGACCTATGCCGCCATGGCCGCCCCGCCGCAGATGACCGAGGCATACTCTTTTGCGCTGCAAGGGCTTCCGACGTATCTGGGCACCCACGGCATGGACCCGGTGGGCGTGCTCATGCTGCGCGAGGCGCTGGCCCGCCGCTACACCGAGCGCGGCCTGCCCACCGAACCGGATCAGATCCTGATCACCCTCGGCGCGCAGCACGGCCTGCGCCTGCTGCTCAATGTGCTCACCACGCCCGCCGAGCGGGTGCTGATCGAGCACCCCACCTACCCGAACGCGATCGAGGCGATCCGCGATGTCGGCGCCCGCCCGGTGCCGGTGCCGATGCGCCCCGACGGCTGGGATCTGGACGGAATCCGCAGTGCCGCACGGCAGACCGCCGCGAGCGTCGCCTATCTGATCCCGGACTTCAACAATCCCACCGGTCATCTGCTCGATGCCGAGGGCCGGGCCGAGCTGGCCGCCATCGCCCGCGAGACCCGCATGACGGTGATCGTCGACGAGTCCATGGTCGACCTGAACCTGTCGGATCTCGAATCACCGCCCCCGGCAGCGGCTTTCGCACGCGGCTCGGAGATCGTCACGATCGGCTCGGCGTCCAAGTCGTTCTGGGGCGGCCTGCGCGTCGGCTGGGTGCGCGCCAATCAGGCTCTCATCACCAAACTTCTGGGCACCCGTTCCACGGTCGACCTCGGCACCCCGGTGATGGATCAGCTGGCGACAGTGCACCTGCTCCGGCACGCCGACGAAATCCTCACCACCCGCCGCGCCCAACTGCGTTCCCGCCGTGCAGTGCTGCTGGAATCCCTCGCCGAGGAACTCCCCGACTGGCACGCCACCGAGAGCGCGGGCGGCATGTCCCTGTGGGCCCAGCTCCCCACCCCGGTCTCCACCGCCCTCGCCGCCACCGCCCCCAACCACGGCGTATTGCTCGCCGCCGGACCACGTTTCGGCGTCCAGGGCGCGTTCGAACGCTTCATCCGCCTCCCCTTCACCCACGAGGAATCCGACATCCGCGTGGCCGTGAAGTCCATCGCCGCCGCCTACCAGGGCCTCACCCCCCACGCCGCCGACCCATTGGCCCCGCTCATCACGTACTGACCCCACCGGAAAAGGGTTCGGCCCCACCGCGTCACACGCGGTGGGGCCGAATTGTTCAGCGCCTCAGGGCCACTCAGCCGATGATGTCGTGGCGGACGATGGTCTGGTCGCGGCCGGGGCCGACGCCGATGCACGAAACACGCGCGCCGGACAGCTCTTCCAGGCGCTTGACGTACGCCTGGGCGTTCGCGGGCAGCTCCTCGAAGGTGCGGCAACCCGAGATGTCCTCCCACCAGCCGGGCATCTCCTCGTAGATGGGCCGGGCGTGGTGGAAGTCGGTCTGGGTGGTGGGCATCTGCTCGACGCGCTCGCCGTCGATCTCGTAGGCCACGCAGATCGGGACGGTGTCCAGGCTGGAGAGGACGTCCAGCTTGGTGAGGAAGTAGTCGGTGATGCCGTTGACGCGGGTGGCGTAGCGGGCGATCACGGCGTCGAACCAGCCGGTGCGGCGCGCGCGGCCGGTGGTGACGCCGACCTCGCCGCCGGTCTTGGCCAAGTAGGTGCCGGACTCGTCGAAGAGTTCGGTCGGGAACGGGCCGGAGCCGACGCGGGTGGTGTACGCCTTCAGGATGCCGAGCACCGTGGTGATCTTGTTCGGGCCGACGCCCGCGCCCACGGCCGCGCCACCGGCGGTCGGGTTGGAGGAGGTCACGTACGGGTACGTGCCGTGGTCGACGTCCAGCAGGGTGCCCTGCGAACCCTCCAGCAGCACGATCTCGTCGCGCTCCAGCGCCTGGTTGAGCAGCAGGCGGGAATCGGCGATGCGGTGCTTGAAGCCCTCGGCCTTCTCCAGCACCTCGTCCACCACCTGCTGCGGGTCCAGCGCGCGGCGGTTGTAGATCTTCACCAGCACCTGGTTCTTGAATTCCAGTGCGGCCTCGACCTTCTGGGTGAGGATCTTCTCGTCCAGCACGTCGGCCACCCGGACGCCGACGCGGGCGACCTTGTCCTGATAGCAGGGGCCGATGCCGCGGCCGGTGGTGCCGATCTTCTTGTTGCCGAGGAAGCGTTCGGTGACCTTATCGATGGCCACGTGGTACGGCATGATCAGGTGCGCGTCGGCCGAGAGCAGCAGGCGGGAGGTGTCCACACCGCGCTCTTCCAGACCGGCGAGTTCGGCCAGCAGCACGCCCGGATCGACCACGACGCCATTGCCGATGACGTTGGTCACATCGGGGGTGAGGATGCCGGACGGGATCAGGTGCAGGGCGAAGCTCTCACCGTTCGGCAGCACCACGGTGTGTCCCGCGTTGTTGCCGCCCTGGTATCGAACTACCCACTGGACCCGATCGCCGAGCAGATCGGTTGCCTTGCCCTTGCCCTCGTCGCCCCACTGGGCGCCGATCAGCACGATTGCCGGCATGTGAGTGTCTCCTACGGGTTCGACGCGCAGCCCCTACGTTGCTGCAGCTACCCGCCGTCAGAAGGCGGTGGCCGTAGGGACACTTTACGGGATGGGTCACACGTCACCCGGAAGGGCATACCCGCAGTTCGCCAGGGCCGCCCCGGGCTCGGAGCCGAAACGGGGACGAAGCGTAGGGCAAATGAGACATGACGCGGGCAGCACAGCAAATGAGACAGAGCTATGGTGGCACGGGGAGAGGGGACCGGCCGGGGGTCCATGGGAGTACAGCGAGGTGGGTGTCGTGTTGGCAAGCCAGAGGAGGGTGTTCGGCAGTTGAGTACCCATGTTCTCCGCTGCGACGGCGCACCCGTACCGATTGCGCTGGCCTCCCTTCCACTCACCCAGACCGCGGCCATTCCGGACCCGAGCGCGCTGGACGAGTTGCTTCCGGTGATGGCCGCCGACAGCCTGCCCCGGCTGATCGTGCTCGGTGAGGACGCCGGCCTCGCGGCCGTGCTGACCCACCTGATGCGCACCGAACGCCTCGGCGTCGAAATCGGTTACGTGCCCATCGACCGCACCTACGGTTCCCGCGCCTACGACACCGGCACCGGCTCGGCGGCCGCCAAGCGCGCGCTCGAGGGCAAGCCGCGCGAGACCCCGCTGATTCGCGACGACACCGGCACCGTGCTCATCGGCCGCGCCACCCTGGTCGGCGAGGCGGGCGCGAAACTCGAGGGCGAGGCGTACGTCGACGACACCCGGCTGTTCACCGGAAAGGTCGCGGCACTGCAGGTTTCGCCGATGCTGGAGATGCCGGGCCTGCACGCCACGGTGCAGCGCGGACTGCGTAAGAAGCGCTGGGTCGAGGGGCGTGCGATGCAGCTGGGCACCAGCGGCGCGATCGTCACCCGCGACGGGATCACCGGTGAGCGGGTGGTCAAGCGGTCCACGTTCTATCGACACCACGAGCCTTGGCTGCTGGTTCGCTGATTCACCCCCAGAATGGGACTCGGCGGAACAGACGAGCCGACCAGTTGGGAGTAGTCAGGTGAATTACCCGCGTGCGGTGGGACGAGCGTCCGGAGCGGTCCGGCCCAGTCCGGTGTTCCTGCTCGTCGTGGTGGTGACGGTGCTGGGCGGAGCGCTCGCCTGGGATGCCGAGTACCGATCGCAGCAGGCGAAATTCGGGGTCTTCATCCTGGTTGTCGCGGGCTGGATCGTGACGGTCTGCCTGCACGAGTTCGCGCACGCGTATGTGGCGTGGCGAGCCGGGGACCGGGATGTCGAGATGCGCGGGTATCTGACGCTCAATCCGCTGAAGTACAGCCACCCGTTGTTGTCGATCGCGCTGCCGGTCGTTTTCATCGCGCTCGGCGGGTTCGCGTTGCCGGGTGGCGCGGTGTACGTGCACTCGCACAATTTCAGTCCGCGCACGCAGCGGACGCTGAGCGGCGCGGGTCCGGCGGTCAATGCCGTCTGCGCGATCGTGCTGCTGGTGATCGTGCGCCTGTTCGGCAGCACGACCTCGCACCCCTCATTCTGGTACGGGCTCAGTTACCTTGCGTTCCTGCAGATTACGGCGACCGTGCTGAACCTCATCCCGATTCCCGGCACCGACGGATACGGGATTCTGGAACCGTCGCTGAGCTATCAGACTCGGCGTTCGCTGGATCAGTTCAAGCCGTACGGCATTCTGATCCTGTTCGCGCTGCTGTTCACACCCGAGCTGAACCGTTTGTTCTTCGACTTCATCGACCAGCTGTTCAGCCTGTCGGGCGTGCCCAGTTACTGGTGGGGGCGCGGCGATCTGCTGACCCGCTTCTGGCGCTGAGGATCCGCTGGATGGGCCGCCCGGACGACCCGGTTGCCGGGCGGCCCCCTTCGCAGCGGCAGCGGCTGCGAGTCCCACCGGACTACCCCTCGTAAGTCCGGCTTGTCTACGAACGGTAGAGGCGCGCAAGCGGTTCGACGCGAGTAGCGGACTACTCGAAGATCAACGCGGCTACCCGCGGATCAGTCGACCGGCGTGACGTAGGGATGCGGGACGGTCGGGGGCAGCAGGGCCATGGCGGACAGGCGGCGCATGCCGCACACCTGCATCAGATCGACCACGATGGAACGCAATTGGGCGAAGACCACGTGCGCCGACAGGCCCGCGCCGTCCACCAGGTTCTTGGTCGCGCCCTTGCCGACCGTCCGCAGGACGCGGGTGGCCTCGGCCGGGTCCGGCTTCTCGTCCGGGTCGGCGAGCATCATGCGGCGCACCACGTCGACGGCTTGACCGAGCTTCTCGACCTCGACGATCAGGCCCGGGTTGAGGACCTCGTCGTCACGGACCGAGGTGAGGGCGCGGCGCAGCAGCACGCGGGTGTTGCGGATGGCGTTGTCGAGCGGGTCGGCTGCCTCGCGCAGGCGTTGCAGGCGGGCGCGGGAGTTCCAGTACAGCGGGGAGATTCGAATGATCTCGCGGCTGCCCTCGAGGGTATTGCGCAGCGAATCGATCGCGCTCTGGGTGCCGCGTGCAGCCTCCAGCGCCTTCTTGATCTTGTCGGAATCCTGCTCGAGCAGTCCGTCCGCGCATTCGGTGAGCGCGGTGCCCATCACCTCGAGGATGCCCGCCGCCTGTTCCCGGGCGCGGCGCACCGGATGCAAGGGAATCGCGGCCACGACGACGATGCCGACCAGGCCGCCGACCAGCGCGTCGATCATGCGCAGCGCGGCGCCGCCCTGGCCCGGCGGGTAGAGCGTCGCCACCAGGACCGCGGAACTGGCCGCCTGCATGGTGATCACCGGGCCGCCGTCGAGGAAGACCGCCGCGCACATGGCGATCACCACCAGGACCACGATCTGCCAGGTGCCGGTGCCGACCTGGGAGACGAACAGGTCACCGACGCCGATGCCGACCGCCACGCCGACGATCAACTCGATCGAGCGGCGTAGTCGCGCGCCGAAGGAGACGCCGATGGAGATCATGGCGGCCATCGGGGCGAAGAACGGGCGTTCGTGGCCGATCACCTGATGCGCGATGAACCACGCCACGCCCGCGCCGATCGCGCACTGGGCGATCGGCAGGATGGAGGACCGGACGCGCCCGGCGGCACGGCGCATGCGGGTGACGCTGCTCTCGCGGGCAGCGTCGAGGGTTTCGCCTAGGCCGCTGCTCAATTCAGTCGAGGCCGAGCTCGCCGGCGGCGCGCGGGTCGCAGTCCTCGAGCAGGTCGAGGCAGCGCGCGTACTCCTCGGTCTCGCCGATGGCGCGGGCGGCCTTGGCGAGCACGCCGACACTGCGCAGGAAGCCCTGGTTGGGTTCGTGGCTCCACGGCACCGGGCCGAAGCCCTTCCAGCCGTTGCGGCGCAACAGGTCCAGGCCGCGGTGGTAGCCGGTGCGGGCGAAGGCGTAGGCGGAGATGATGTCGTGATTGACCTCGCCGTCGGCGTTTTCGCCGCGCGCCAGGGCGGCTTCGGCGAGGTGCGCCCAGGCGATGGAGGCCGTCGGATGCGCCGCGGCGACCTGCACCGGGTCCTGATTCTGCAGCAGCGCGTCCTCCGCCTCGATGTTTTCCGGAAGGAGGACCGGCTGCGGTCCGAGCAGATCACCGAAGGAGGTCATGCCGATCATTCTGCACCGCCGCCGGAATTGCTCAGTAGGCTGACCGTCGAATCACAGTTCCGCCGAAGCGAGGGGTGCAGCGCGTGTCCGACCAGAAAGACGACCAGCAGCCGCAGGGTGCTGCCAACCCGGCAGCCCGTCCCGCCGCGCAGTCACCGGACACCGCCCCCGGCAAGAACGACACCGCCCCAGGCAAGAACCCGGCCGACCAGTCCGCACCCAAGCCGCCTGAGGACGCCCCTGCCGACGCCGCCCCGCCGACGGCCGCCACGGAAGTGATCCCCTCCCCCAACACCCGCACCGAGGAGATCTCCACCGGCGCAGCCAAACCCGGCTTCGCCACCATCCACTACGACACCCCCGCCCCGGCGGGCGCGGGCCGCGTCCAGCCCCCGGCCGGTGCCAATCGCGTGCAGCCCCCGGCCGCACCGCAGTACGCCCCCGGCTAC
>NZ_JBSGBY010000282.1:0-10604 GCF_053601505.1 Nocardia sp. NPDC004722 | reverse complement strand
CGTCATTCCGGGTGGGTCGGCGAATGTGTTCGCGCGCTCGCTCGGCATCGAGCCGGATCCGGTGACCGCCACCAATCAGCTCATCGATCTGGTCGTGCTGGCGCTGGCCGTGCGCAACCTGATCGACAACGCGCTCGTGCACGGCGGCACCCCGGTCGAGGTGCGGGTCGCCGCCGGACAGGTCATGGTGCGCGATCACGGGCCGGGGCTGGATCCCGAACTCACCGACCCCTTCCGGCGTGGCGCGGTCGGCGCGCGCGGGCAGCACGGCATCGGGCTGTCGCTGGTGCGCTGGGTGGCGGAGGTCCATTCCGGTTCCGTCACACTGGATCCCGCGCCCGGCGGCGGCATGCTGGCCACGCTGTCGCTGCCCGAAGCGCCGGAGGACTCGCCGAACATCACGTGAACCTGTCGTGATCTTCATCACACGCGGCGTAGGGTGGCGGCGTGCCTTCCACCCGAGTAGAGAAGTTCGTCGGTGCCCCGCGCTCGAATGTCTTCCGGGCGCTGTTGGATGCGCGTTCGGTCCGAACGTGGATGGTCCCCGACGGAATGACAAGCCGCGTCCACGAATTCGACGCGCGCGTCGGCGGCCGCTTCCGTATCTCGCTGACCTACGACCTGCCCGGCCCGACCGGTAAGTCGACCGCGCACACCGACACCTTTCACGGTGTGTTCGCCCGCGTCGTCCCCGATCGCGAGGTGGTACAGACCGTCGAATTCGAAACCGAGGACCCGGATCTGCGTGGCGAGATGACCGTCACCTACACCCTCGACGACGCCCCGGGCGGCACCCGCGTGACCGCGCGGCACGACAATCTGCCGCCCGGTTTGTCCCCGACCGACAATGAGGTCGGGTTCCGTATGTCGCTGGCCAAACTCGCCGGACTCACCGAACACGCCGCCCGGCACTGACCCTGTTCGCCTTTCGGCCGGAATCCGCTCGGATTCCGGCCGAAGCCTTTTCGTCGCTCACGTCCGAATGGCCGCCGCCGTACCAGGAGATGTCAGCCAGGACAAGCCTGGATGAAGCGCTGGAAATTCGTACAGTTGATTGGTATGGCCCTGCCGGGTTTCCCGCATCCCTCCGGAGTCGCCGAGTACGACGATCGTCGGCGTCGCGATCGGCTGCGCGCGACCCGGACCGGCGCGGGCTGGTCAAGGTGGCGGCGAACCCGGTTGATGTTGCTGCGCCTGAGCCTGATTCCGCTGGTCACCTTGGGTGCGTTCGCCGAATACCTGGGCGCGGACGTGCTGCCCGAACAAGACCGGCTGGCCCGCACCGAACCCGCGGTGCTGCCCATCGCGGGTCCCGCGGATTCGCAAGCGGGGGATACCGCCGTCTTCGATCTGGTCGGGCTCGGCGTGCTGGACGCCTCCGACACCGCGCGCGCCCTGCCGTCGCTGCGCAACCTCGGCTCGGTGTGGGCGGTGCGCTACGACCAGACCGGTATCGATACCAAGGTCATCGCGGATCTGATCGTGAAGGTCACCGATGCCGCCAAGGCGTCGAAGGTGGTGCTGGCCGGGCACAGCATGGGCGGGGTGATCGCGTTGGAGATCGCCAAGCACCTGCACACCGGCAGTGCCAAGCGGGTGCAGGCGGTGATCCTGGACTGCACGCCGGTGGATCTCGACGCCGTGCGTCCCGAGGCCCGCGACCAGGGTGAGGAAATGTTGCGCTGGATGGGCTGGGTGCCCGGGGCGCGCGAGAGCCGGTTGCTGCGGCTGGTCGTGGAAACCTATGCGCGCCATGACCGTTTCGTGGGCGGCCGGTACGTGATCCGCGGCGGCGAGTTCCGCTCGGCGTTGAAAGACGTTGTGCGCGACAAGATCCTGAACACCGACGCCGCCAGCAACGGCCTGATCGAGGCGCAGTTCAAGGCGATCGTGGCCGGTGGCGCGGTGGACGATCTGCGGGCGCTGGCCAAACCCGCGGCGGGCAAACCGCGCCCGGCCATCGTGTTCATCCGGCCGCACAACCCCTACGACGATCCGACCGTGGACGTGGAGTACTCGCACAAGGTGCTCATCGACCAGGTCGGCGGGGTGAACGGGACGCTGCTGGTGGTGACCACGCACACCACCGGGCACGCCAACCCGATCGAGCGGCCGCAGGAATACAACATGGTCATCGCCAATCAGGTGGTGCCGTTCGTGCGGCAGATCCAGCGTGACGAGGCCGCGACGGTCGACGTCGGCCGCTGACCCGTCAACGCACCGTATCGTCGGAGGCGGCGCGAATCCCGGACCGCGGCACCAGATTCCAGCGTTCCAGCTGCGCCCGCACCTGCTCGGCGGCGTCGATGTTCAACGGCCCGCTCGTCCACAGCGCGTACGGCAGATTCAAGAACTTGCCCTCGGTGACGGCCCGCAGATTCTGGATGCCCGGCTTGGCGCGCAGCAGATCCACCTTCTGCTGGAAGGTCTGCGGCGGATAGTCCACGAACACGATGGCATCGGGATCGGCGGCCGCCACCCGCTCCCACGACACCGGCGTCCAGGTGTCGGCCACGTCGTCGAGGGCGTTGCGCGCCCCCGCCGCCTCCAGGATCGCCTGCGGCGCACCGAATTTCCCGCTCGACATGACGGTGTCGGAGGCGCTGTCGAACACGAACACGGTCGGCGGTTTCGCGGCCTTCGGCGCGTCCAGCAGCGCCGAGAGCCGCTTGTCGAGATCGCTGTTGACCCGGGTGGCCTGGCCGACGCGCCCCGTGATCGCCCCCAGCGCGGTGAGATCGGTTCGCAACGCCGTCCACGCGTCCACGACGCCGCGTTCCCCATCGGGACGTCGGCAACTCTCGGTCAGCACATACGGTGCGACCCCGGCCGCCCGCAACGACTCCGGCGTCAGATTGGCCGACTCGGAGTACCCGTAATTCCACCCCGCCACCATCACATCCGGCCGCTGCGCCAGCACCGTCTCCCGCGAGGGGTAATCCGGCGCAACGGAATTCAACTTCTCGACCGCATCCCCGTAATGCTTGCGCAGCGTCTCCGCGTCCCGCTTCAAACTCGACACCGCCACCGTCTGCTCCTGCGCCCCCAGCGCCAGCACCATCGAGATCAGATTTCCGTCATTGACGAACATCCGCTGTGCCGGTGACGGAAACTTCGTCTCCACACCGCAATTCCGCACGGTGAGATTCCCCGTCGCAGCCTGCGGCGACCCACACGCCGCCACCGCACCCAGCGCGGAGACGACAGCCAGCGACCGTACCCACCGGGCTGGGGAGCCCAGCCGGGCGAAGTTCGAAATCATGCTCAAGGGAGGGCCTTTCGTCCGGTGATGATCAGGTGGGTGCCGTCCGCCTGGGGATCCGGCACCCGGTGGGCGCGCAGACCGAAGACCTCGGCGAGGATCTCGGGCCGCAGGGCGGTCTCGGGCGGTGCGAGCGGGTGCGCCCGCCCGCCGTCGAGCACGAGTACGCGATCGCAGAAGCGGTCGGCGAGGCTCAGGTCGTGCAGGCTCATGACCACGGTCCGCGTCAATTCCCGGGCCAGCGCCAATAATTCGAGCTGATGGGCGACGTCCAGATGATTGGTCGGCTCGTCCAACAGCAGCACCGGCGTCTCCTGCGCGAGCGCCCGCGCCAGCAACACCCGCTGCCGTTCCCCACCCGACAGCCGATGCACCCGCCGCCCCGCGAACCCCGCCAGATCCACCTGCCGCAGCGCCTCGTCCACGACGGCGCGTTCCTCGGCCCCGCCCGCGCCCCACGGCGGCAGATACGGCGTCCGCCCCAACGCCACCAACTCGCCCACCAGCAGATCCTCCGGCGGCTGCTCGTGCTGCCCGACCAGCCCCAGCAGCCGAGCCCGCTCCCGCAGCGAAACCCGATGCAGGGCACGCCCGTTCACGCGCACCTCACCCGCAGCCGGAGCGATCAGCCCGGCCAGCGTCCGCAACAACGTCGTCTTCCCCGCCCCGTTGGGCCCGACGATCCCCACCGTCTCGCCCGGACGCACCGCGAACTCGACCCCCTCGAGCACGGTCCGCCGACCGGCGGCACAGGCCAGTCCCGAGACCTCGACCCCGCCCGCACCCGCAACCGCCGGTCGGACGGCCCCCACCGGACGTGCGGGCCTTCGCAATCCGCCGAGCACCCACCGCCGATCGGTCGCGCCCGTCCGGGTCCGACTGTCGTTCGACCTGGGTTGGCCGGGTCCGTCGGCACGGCCCTGTGTGGCCGAGGCCAGGCGGCCTGCTGCGATATCGGGGCGGTCGGTGCTCATGCCGCGCCGAACTGGTAGCGGCGGCGGCCCAGGAGCAGCAGGAAGGTGGGGGCGCCGATGAGGGCGGTGAGAACGCCTACCGGGATTTCGGTGGGGCGGACGAGGATTCGGGTGGCGGCGTCGGCTACGACGAGAAAGAGGGCGCCGGACAGGGCGGCGGCGGGGAGAAGGGCGCGGTGGCGGGGGCCGACCAGGAGGCGGGCGGCGTGGGGGACTACCAGGCCGACGAATCCGATGCCGCCGGAGACGGCGACGAGGATGCCGACCAGGACCGCCAGCAGCACGAACAGGCCGATTCGTAGCTCGCGCACCGGGACTCCGATGGTGGCGGCCGTATCGGGACCGAGGTTGAGGGCGTCGAGCCAGTTGGCGGCCAGGAGTAGGAGGGCCAGGCTCGCGCCGACGACGCAGGCGGGCAGCGCGATTCGATGCCAGTCCGCACCGGAGAGGCTGCCGAGCAGCCAGAACAGGACGGTTTGGGCGGCCGAGGGCTCGCTGCTACGGAAGATCAGATAGCTGCTCAGGGCCGCGAACGCGGAGCCGAGCACGGTGCCGGTGAGCACCAATCGCAGTGGGGTGAGCCCACCTTGAGCGAGGGCGATCAGGAAGACCGACGTCGCGGCGAGCAAGGCCCCGGCGAGCGCGCCCGACGACAGCGCCCAGAGTCCGGCTCCGGCGAACAGCCCGGAGGTGATGACCGCCGCCGCACCGACACCCGCGCCGGAGGAGACGCCCAGCAGATAGGGGTCGGCGAGCGGATTGCGGACCAGGGTCTGCATGGCCGCCCCGGCCACGGCCAGTCCCGCGCCGACGATGGCCGCGAGAATCGTTCGCGGCACCCGCAATTGCCACACGATGGTGTCGAGCCCGAGGTTTGCGGGCGCGCTGCCGGTGGTTCGCTGGCGCAGCACGTCGACCACGTCCGCGACCGGAATGGTCTGGGCCCCGAACCCGGTGGCGACGATCATGGCCGCGCAGAGCAGGATTCCCAGCACGGGCAGGGCGAGCGAGGATCGCGCCCGGCTCATCGCGCGGTTCGGGGGCCTCGGGCGGGCTGCGACAGCGCATGCCGTGACACGGGCGCTTCGCCCGGCGCGCGGCGGCGCGAGTACGGGCGGGCGCTGAATTCTGCGCGGCGATGGGGTGATCGCGCGCGGCGATGACGGTGCTCCTTGGGCATGGCGCGGCCTCTCGAGAGATCTGCGCGGCGGGGGAGGTCTGACTCGTACCGGTTGCCCGGTACTCACAGTGGCGCGACCGTCCCGGAATTGCACCGGATTCCCGCACCCGCCGTCGAATGACCGCCCGGACTCTACCGTTCGGAAATATCGCGGTGCGCCGGGGTCACGGGTGCGCGTATCTTGCCGGGCATGATTCGCGTGCGCGTCGCGGCGGCCGTGATCGCCGTTTTCGTCCTGCTGTTCACCGGCCTGCTGTGGCAAACCACCGATGGCGGTGCGCATTTCGTCTGGTTCACCGACAGCGTCTATCCCTAGCCCGGCGGGTCAGCGCACGCGGGTGCCGAGCAGATGCCGGATGCCGCTGACGAACAGCTGCAACCCGAAATCGAACCGCGCGGTGGCGTCGGTGGTGTCGTAGAGCGGTGAATGCTCTTCGGCCAGTGCGCCGACCGAGTCCATCTGAATCCGGGACTGCTCGTCGACGGTCTGCCCGAGCACGTAGTACAGCAGCGTGTACGCCGACAGGTCGGCTTCCTCACGCGTCATCCCCGCTCGAATCGCGGCGCTGGCCAGCCGTTCCCGCCCCTTGCTGGTGGTGAGCCGGGACGCGTAGGTGGCCGAGACCAATTCGGCCCCGTCGCGATAGGCGAGCAGGCATTCGCGCAGCCGATGCGCCAATTCGGTGATCTGCTTGGACCATTCGTCGGCGGTGACGGCCTCGTCCATGGGCGCGAGAATGCGGTCGGCGACCGCGCCGAGCAGCGCCTGCTTGTTGGGGAAGTGCCAGTACAGCGCCCCCGGCTGGACGTGCAGCGAGGTCGCCAGGCGGCGCATGGTCAGATCCGCCAGTCCGTACTGGTCGAGAATGGCGATGGCCCCGTCGACCACGTCCGTGCGATGGAGTTGCACTGAAAAACCCGACCCTCTCGTGTTCCCGCTCACGTTCCGGACTGCTAGCCTACCCTGAACACCGTTCAAGTTGGTCGGCCACACGCGGCCGGACGAAGGGAAGCGCGCGGACATGACCCAGGCAGCCGTCACCACCGAAGCTGTTACCACAGCAGGTGAGGACATTCTCGCCATCGCCCGCGAGCAGGTGCTCGAGCGCGGCGTCGGACTGACCCAGGAGCAGACCCTCGAGGTCCTGAAGCTCGGCGACGACCGGCTCGAGGAGCTGCTCGGTCTCGCCCACGACGTCCGCATGAAGTGGTGCGGCCCCGAGGTCGAGGTCGAGGGCATCATCTCGCTCAAGACCGGCGGCTGCCCGGAGGACTGCCACTTCTGTTCGCAGTCCGGCCTTTTCCAGTCCCCGGTGCGCGCCGCCTGGCTCGACATCCCCTCCCTCGTCGAGGCCGCCAAGCAGACCGCCAAGACCGGCGCGACCGAATTCTGCATCGTGGCCGCCGTGCGCGGCCCGGACGAGCGCCTCATGGCGCAGGTCGCCGCGGGCGTGGAGGCCATCCGCAACGAGGTCGACATCCAGGTCGCCTGCTCGCTGGGCATGCTCAATCAGGAGCAGGTCGATCAGCTCGCCGCCATGGGCGTGCACCGCTACAACCACAACCTCGAGACCGCGCGCTCGCACTTCCCGAACGTGGTCACCACCCACACCTACGACGAGCGCTGGGAGACCCTGCGCATGGTGCGCGAGGCCGGTATGGAGGTCTGCTGCGGCGGCATCCTCGGCATGGGCGAATCCCTGGAGCAGCGTGCGGAATTCGCCGCCGACCTGGCCTCGCTCGAGCCCGACGAGGTGCCGCTGAACTTCCTCAACCCGCGCCCGGGCACCCCCTTCGGCGACCTCGAGGTGCTGCCCGCCGCCGACGCGCTGCGTGCCGTCGCCGCATTCCGTCTCGCCATGCCGCGCACCATCCTGCGCTTCGCGGGCGGCCGCGAGATCACCCTCGGCGACCTGGGCGCCAAGCAGGGCATCCTCGGTGGCATCAACGCGGTCATCGTCGGCAACTACCTGACCACCCTGGGTCGTCCGGCCGAATCCGACATCGATCTGCTCGGCGAGCTCAAGATGCCGATCAAGGCGCTCAACGAATCCTTCTGATCTCCTGCGAAACCCGCTGATATGGGCGAGCCTTGGAAAACCGGTACCTTAGCGGTACGGTCTCCGAGGCCATTGCCTGTCGTCTTCATAGACATTGCCCGTTATCTCCATAGACACGAAGGATCCATCGAGGTGATCGTGGACATCGAGGAGCGCTACAACCCGTTCACGGGTAAGCGGATCGTTCCGGGGCTGGAGGATTCCGTCCCGGCCGCCGCGGCATTGGGCCTGGAACCCCCGCGCTTCTGTGAACAATGTGGTCGCCGCATGATCGTGCAGGTCAGTCCCGACGGCTGGTGGGCGAAATGCTCCCGGCACGGGGTGCTCGACTCCACCGGCCTGGAACACCGCTAGTGGCAACCACACTCACCGCCGAGCCGGGCGGGCTACGCGTCGACATCGTGCGGCGGGAAGTACGCGCGGCGGCGGTGGTGTTGCTCGCCCTCGCCGCGGTGAGCGCCGCGGCCGGGGTGGTGTGGGCGTTCCTCGCGCCCGCCGAGCAACTGCTGGTGGTCGAACCCGACCGCGGCACCGCCCTCACCGGCGAGAGCATGCACCGCTTCGACGCGCTGGCCATCTTCGTGCTGATCGGCATCGTGGTCGGTGTGCTCGGCACGGCCGCCGTCTGGCGCTGGCGCAAGGTCCGCGGCCCGATCCTGGTGTGCGGCATCCTTTTCGGATCCCTGCTGGGTTCCTTCCTCGCCAAGATCGTGGGCGAGGCGATCGCCGAGCAGCTGCACACCCGGCCCAAGCATCCCGCCGTGCACAGCATCGTGGAATTCGCGCCCTCGGTGGAGGGCTGGGCCGTGCTCGTCGCGCAGCCACTCGCCGCCGCGGTCGTGGTCCTGCTGCTCACCGCGCTGAGCACCTCCGACGATCTCGGCACCGGCGAATACCTGCCCTTCGGCGGGCGGCGGCCGGAGCCGGACATCATCGCTCCGCCGCAGTACGGTTCGGAGATCAGCTTCGGGCCCTACCCCGGATCCAATGCCGGAACCCAGTTCACGCCCCGGGATCCCGTGGTGCCGTTCGAAGCGCCGGACGCCGAACCCGGCCGCTGAGGCAATATTCGCTGGAGCTCGGGCGTTGTACCCCCTAGCGTGTTCGCGTCTACGAACACATACTCCGGGGGACCCCATGAAGACCAAGCCCGCAGACGGCGGCGCATCTGTGGAGAGCGGCGCGCCCGCCAAGGCGGAGCGCCCGGATCTCGCCGCCTGGCGGCAACGCCACGAGCTCCGCAGATCCAATGCCGCCCAGCCCATTCCGAACGGCCGTCGCTACAACCGCACCACCAAGCACCGCAACCGCGACGCCGACCGCTGAGCTTCAGCGGTGCGTGGCGGGCACCTCGAAACCGAATCGCGCGGCCAGGGCGCGCACGTCGGCGAGGTCCTTGGCGGCGGGCGGATAGGCGGTCTTGAACGTGAACATCCATTGCGCGGCAATGCAGTTCACCTTCTCGCCCGCGATGGTTCCGGTGCCGGTCAGCGACTCGGCCGGATAGGCGATGCCGTAGGTGACGCTCCCGTCGGCATCGTGCTCGAAGACGTGCACGTCGACCGCCGCGCCGTCACCGCGCCGCACGACATGGTTCCACTCCGTCTCGTCGGGCCGCGGGTCCGCGAGATAGCCCATCTCCGTGAGGATCTCACGCAGTCGCGCCGCATCGCCCCGCCGCACCGCGACATCCAGGTCCCCGTGTTCGCGCGTCTGCTCACCCAGTAGCGCATCGACACACCAGCCGCCGTCGATCCAGATCGTGACACCGTCGCGCTCGCAGGTCCGGTGCAGATCCAGCACATCGCTCGCCTCCATCCGCTCACTTCACCAGACCGCGCCGGGATGTGCGATGAATTAAGCGGCGTCGCCTCGTCTGATCGGATATGACCAAGCCGCTGTGCAGTGCCATGCTCACCGTCGCCGTGCCCGTGACCGACCAGGACCGGGCCAAGGAGTTGTTCGAGTCCCTCGGGCTGAAAACGCGCCTCGACGCCGAATTGCAGCCGGGTTTCCGCTGGCTGGAACTCGACTTCCCGGACGGTGCGGCGTCGCTGTCGCTGGTCCGCTCCGGCCCGGAACTGCCCGCGGGCATCGACACCGGCATCCGCCTCGGCACCCCCGACGCCCGTGCCGCCCACGCCGCCCTCACCGGTCGTGGCCTCCGGGTCGGCGAGCTGCTCGACTGGGATACCGCCCCGTTGATGTTCGCCTTCCGCGACGAGGACGGAAACCGCTTCTACGTCACCCAGATCGACCCCGTGTAAGAGCGCGCGCTCGAGCCGGAACGGCGGTGCGGATCGGGTTAGGCTGGCGCCAACCCGTGTCGATCCTCAGGAGACGATATGCAGGTCCAGACCTCGCATCCGATCGTGGACGCCGTACTCGAGCGATATCGGGACCGGATCGGCGACGTGCTGCCCGCGTATCGCAATCATGTGTTGCGGGCGTTGAACTTTCAGCAGCTGCTGCTGGGCGAGCCGGTGCCGGACGTGGCCGCGCTCGCGTGGGCCGTGCACGACCTCGGCGTCTGGAGCGCGGGAACCTGGGATTATCTCGAACCCTCGGCGGACCTGGTCGCGGTGCACGCGGGCGAGTTCGGGATCGAGGACCTCGAGGCCGCGCGGCGGATGGTGCTCGATCATCATCGGCTGCGCACCGTCGATGATCGCCTGACCGAGACCTTCCGGATCGCCGACCGGATCGACGCCAGTCGCGGGCTGGTTCGCGCGCCGCTGACCCGCGCCGAGGTGAAAACGGTTGTCGCGCAATTGCCCTACCATGGATTCCACACCTACCTGGCTCGCCGGGCCGCGTCCTGGGCGGTGACGCACCCCACCCGCCCGCTGCCCATGGTGCGCTGGTAGCCGCTCAGCTCCGCGCGACCCGCCACAGGCGGATCGTGCCGTCGTGACTGCCGCTGGCGATCACCGTCCCGTCCGGACTGAACCGGACCGAAGACACCCGATCGGTGTGCCCGGTCAACGGTTGCCCGATCCGGCTGCGGGAGTTCACATCCCACAGCCGCACGGTGTTGTCCCAGTCCTGGTAGTAGGACCATTTGCCGCCGATGGGCTGGACCACGTTGACGTTCTTGTCGCCGAGGAAGCCGTTGACGATATTGGTCT
>NZ_JBSGBY010000281.1:0-10607 GCF_053601505.1 Nocardia sp. NPDC004722 | reverse complement strand
ATCGTCTGGTTGGCTGTCGTTTTCGAATTCGGTGTCGTCGAACCGGGCGTCACGTTCGAGTTCGGGGGTGGGTTCGGGGTCCAGTCCGGCCAGTTCCACCCATTTCGCGAGCTCCTCGTGGTGTGAGCCGGTGATGGTGGCCTCGCCGACGTCGACGGCGGCCGAATCGTCGCCACTGTCGCCGTGGCGGGTCAGGAGCATGAGGGGCCAGGTGGGTGTGGTGCCTGGGCGGGTGTCGAAGGGGTGCCAGTCCCAGGCGGTGTTGAAGCGCCACACGCGCGCGGCGGCGTCGGCGACCTCGTCGCCGGGTTCGAGGAATGCGTAGGGGCGGAACAGCAATTCGATTCGGTAGGGGATGCGGTCATCGGGGTCGAAGGTGGGGGCTCGGTGCGGGTGAGGGTCCGGTTGTCCCGGGCGGACGTACGCGATCTCGCGTCGTGGTCGCGGCAGCCATCCGGTGTCGCGGGGCGGATCGAACTGCCGCACTTCGACTATGCGCACGATGGTGGCCGGAATCCCGATGTGGCACGGTTCGCCCGCCGCCGGTTCGCCCTCGATCGGCCGGATCCGGAAGAGTTCCCGGTCCCAGCCCGGGGCGTCCGGCCCGGCGGCGACCGCGACCGTCCCGTTCCACGGTGGCCCCGCGCTGTCGGGATCGACTACCCGCCAGGGCCATTCGACGAGGACCTCGTCCTCGGTCAGCTCGCGCACCTGGGCTTCGGTGAACGGACAGGACAATTCGACGATGTCCCCGACCCGATACTCGTCCCGATATTCGACCGCCACAGCCACCGAACCTAATCGGTCGCGGCCGTGCCGTCTGCTTGCGGTCGGCCGACGGCGGGTAACCGCCCGGTCAGCGGGATTCGACTTGTCGAGATCGTGGCAGATTTGCGATTAGACAACTAAATTCGTTGCGTAACACAGAGTTTTCAATGGAATCACTTGTTGTGCACAGGGGATATGGAACCATCTCTCCAACGCCGCGGCTCCGCGGCGACGTTCGATATCCGTCCCGGTGAAGGCGACCTCCCATGAACAAGTCCCTGGACTCCCTACCCCCTGAGATGCGCGGAATGCTCGACGTGCGGCCCTCGCGCCGCGGCTTGTTCCGGATGGGCGGCCTCGTCGCGGTCGCGGGCGCGCTCGCCGCATGCGGCACCAAGGGATCGGCCTCCAACGGCAGCGCGGCCTGTACCGCCCCGGCCGACAATTCCGCCGCGGAGAAGACCCTGAACTTCTCGAACTGGCCCGGCTACCTGGATGAACAGCCCGGCAATGCCGAAATGCACCCGACCATGGCGGAATTCACCGCGAAGACCGGCATCAAGGTCAGCTATGTCGCCGATATCAATGACAACAACGAATTCTGGGGCAAGGTCAGCGCGGAACTGACCGCCTGCAAGAGCATTCAGCGCGACCTCATGGTGCTGTCGGACTCGACCGCGGTGCGGGTGGTCCGGCAGGGCTATACACAGCCGCTGGATCTGGCCAAGCTGCCGAACTTCGTCAAGAACCTGCACCCGATGCTGCGCGGCAGCGTCGTCGATCCGCAGAACAATCGCATGGTGCCGTGGCAGTCCGGCCTGGTGGGCATCGGCGTGAACACCAATGTCACCAAGGAGGTGCGCACCATCGACGAGCTGCTCACCCGCCCCGATCTCAAGGGCAAGGTGGTGTGCCTGACCGAGATGCCCGACACCATGGGCCTGATGCTGCGCTCGGTCGGCAAGAGCGCCGCGCAGTTCAGCGACGCCGACTACGACAACGCGCTGGCCAAGCTGCAGAAGGCGGTGCAGTCCGGGCACGTTCGCAAGTTCACCGGCAACGAGTACGTGCAGGATCTGGCCAAGGGCGATATCGCGGCCTGTATGGCGTGGTCCGGCGATGTCATCCAGCTCGCGGCGCAGGACCCGAAGATCAAGTTCATCAGCCCCGACGAGGGCGCGATGCTCTACTCCGACGAGGCGCTGATCCCGATCACCTCCTCGCATGCCGCCAATGCCATGGCGCTGCTGGACCACTACTACGACCCGGCGGTCGCGGCGCGGCTGTCGGCCTTCGTCAACTACGTGTGCCCGGTCGCCGGTGCGCAAGAGGAAATGGCGAAGTTCAATCCCGAACTGGCACAGAACGAATTGATCTTCCCCTCGCCGGAGACGCAGAAGAAGCTGCAGATCTTCATGTCCCTGACCGAAACCCAGGAGAAGGACTACCAGTCCAAGTTCCAGGCAGTGACGGGTGCGTGATATCCGCGATGTCCGATCAAGACCTCCGCATCGAACAGGTCACCAAGAGTTTCGGTGATTTCCGCGCCGTCGCCGAACTGGACCTGACCATCCCCGACGGCTCGTTCTTCGCCATCATCGGGGCCTCGGGCTGCGGCAAGACCACCACCCTGCGCATGATCGCCGGGCTCGAGCAGCCGACCACCGGGCGAATCATGCTGGGCGAGCAGGACATCACCGGGCTACGCCCCTATCGCCGACCGATCAACACCGTCTTCCAGAGCTACGCGCTGTTCCCGCACATGACGGTCGAGGACAACGTCTCCTACGGCCTGCGCCGCAAGGGCATCGGGAAGACCGCCGCCCGCCATCAGGCGCATCAGATGCTGAAACTGGTGCAGCTGGAGGGTTTCGAGACGCGCAGGCCCGCGCAGCTCTCGGGCGGTCAGCAGCAGCGTGTCGCGCTGGCCCGCGCGCTGGTCAACCATCCCGAGGTGCTGCTGCTCGACGAGCCCCTGGGCGCACTGGATCTCAAGCTGCGCCGCCAGATGCAACTCGAGCTCAAGCGCCTGCAGACCGAGGTCGGCATCACCTTCGTGCACATCACCCACGATCAGGAGGAGGCCATGAGCATGGCCGACACCGTGGCGGTGATGAACGGCGGCAGGTTGGAGCAATCCGGTGCGCCACAGGACATCTACGACTATCCCGCCACCGAGTTCGTGGCCAACTTCCTCGGCCAGACCAACCTCATCGAGGCCACCGTCACCGGTAGCGGCGATGAGGTGACCATCGACGCGCAGGGGCATCGGCTCGCCGTCCCGCAGCGGCGCTGCCGGGTCAGCTCCGGTACCGCCGCCCTGGGCATCCGGCCCGAAAAGGTCGGGCTGGCAAGCGATCCCGATCAGGTGCCGGACGGCCGGGCGCACCTCACCGGCGTGGTCACCGACGCCATCTTCCTGGGTGTCTCCACCCAGTACATGGTGCGCTCCGCATGGGGTCAGGAACTCTGCGCGCTGGTGCCCAATACCGGCCCCGGCAGTGTGGTCGCGCCCGGGTCGCCGATCGCGGTGCACTGGCATCCGGATCACGCGTTCCTGCTGGGGCGGTCGTGATGGCCGTGCTCCCGGCATCCGCGCCCGCCGTCGCGCCGGCGGAACCGCCGCGCGGAAAGCGTGGTCTCGCACCGTATCTGCTGCTCGCGCCCGGCATCGTGTTCCTGCTGGTGTTCTTCGCGGTGCCGACCGTGCAGCTGCTGGCCGCGAGCATGTACGACCGCACCGGCAGCATCGAGACCGGATACGCGCAGACCTTCTCGTTCGACAACTTCACCTACGCGTGGGATCTGTACCACTCGCAGATTCTGCGCTCGCTGGGCTACTCGCTGATCTGCACCGTGCTGTGCGTGCTCCTGGGTTATCCACTGGCGTATGCCATCGCGCTGCGCGGCGGGCGGTGGAAGAACCTCATGCTGATCGCGGTGATCGCGCCGTTCTTCACCAGTTTCCTGGTGCGCACCTTCGCGTGGAAGGCGATTCTCGCCGACACCGGGCCGCTGGTGTCGGCGCTGCGGGCGGTGCATCTGCTCGGCCCGGACGGGCGGTTGCTGGCGACGCCGATCGCGGTGATCGCGGGTCTGGTCTACAACTTCCTGCCGTTCACGGTGCTGCCGCTCTACACGAGTCTGGACAAGCTCGATCCGCGCCTGCTGGAGGCGTCGGCCGATCTGGCACACGGACCGGTGCGCACCTTCTGGCGGGTGACGCTGCCGCTGACCATGCCGGGCATCGTCGCGGGCACGCTGCTCACCTTCGTGCCCGCCACCGGCGACTACGTCAATGCCCAGCTGCTCGGCAATACCGGAACGACCATGATCGGCAACGTGATCCAGTCCCGCCTGCTGGTGGTCAAGGATCTGCCCGTCGGCTCCGCGCTGTCGGTGGTGCTGATGGTCGCGATCCTGGTGCTGGTCATGCTCTACCTGCGCAAGACCGACACCGACGAGGTGGTGTGAGATGGCATCTCGACTGTGGGCCCGGATCCGCGCCAACGCGGTACTCATCCTCGGCTGGCTGATCCTGGCGTACCTGCTCACGCCCATCGCGGTGGTGCTGCTGCTGTCGTTCAACCAGCCCGCCAGCCGCAACACCACCTACGTGCTGAACCTGCACGAGTTCCGGTTCACCTGGCACAACTGGACCGACATGTTCGGACCGGCCGGGCTGAAGGACAGCCTGGTGCTGAGCCTGATCATCGGCGCGTGCGCGGCGGTGATCGCCACCGTGCTCGGCACCGGCATCGCATTCGCGTTGGCGCGCTATCGCTTTCGCGGGCGCTCGGCGGTGCAGGCGCTGATCTTCCTGCCGATGGCGACCCCCGAGATCGTCATGGGCTCGTCCCTGCTGACGCTGTTCATCGGCTTGGGCATCCCGCTCGGCTTCGGGGCCGTGCTCATCGCACACGTCATGTTCTGCCTGTCGTTCGTGGTGGTGACCGTGAAAGCGCGACTGGCCGGGCTGGATCCGCGGTTGCAGGAGGCGGCGATGGACCTGTACGCCAGCCCCTTCCACGCCTTCCGGTCCGTTGTCCTGCCCCTGGCCCGGCCCGGCATCCTGGCCGCCGCGTTGTTGGCGTTCTCGTTGTCGTTCGACGATTTCGTGGTCACCAACTTCACCTCCGGCACCACCGAGACCTTCCCCATGTACGTCTGGGGAATCAATCTGCGCGGCATTCCACCCCAGGTGAATGCCGTGGCCAGCGCGACCTTCCTGTTGTCGCTGGTCTGCGTCGTCGCCGCGCAGTTGCGCACTCGCACCGCGAAACAGCGCATTCACACCCGATAAATAGGAGTTGATCGGCCATGTCGGCCAAAGGAAGCAAACTGTGGGCGTCGGCACTGCTCGAGGCGGCGCCGACGCCGTACTGGACCGACCGACCGGACCGCCCGGTGCCCACCGACCCGCTGACCACCGCCACCGACGCCGATCTGGCCGTCATCGGCGGCGGCTACAGCGGACTCTGGACGGCGCTGCTGGCCAAGGAAAGAGACCCTGGGCTCGACGTCGTACTCGTCGAATCCGCCCTGTGCGGCCACGCCGCCTCCGGCCGCAACGGCGGCTTCTGCGCCGCCAGCCTCACCCACGGAATCGCCAATGGCGCAGAGCGTTTCCCCGAGGAACTCGACGTCATCGAGCGGATGGGCCGGGAGAATCTCGACCAGATCGAGGCCGCCATCCACCGCTACGGCATCGACTGCGATTTCGAGCGCACCGGTGAGATGGAAGTCGCGACGGCACCGCACGAGCTGACCTGGCTGCGTGAAAACCACGATGCCGCGGTCGCTCTCGGCTATCGCAGTGAAATGCTCAGCGCCGAGGAGGTGCAGCGGTTGGTGCACTCGCCCACCTATCTCGGCGGTTGCTGGGACCGTGACGGCGTCGCCATGCTCGACCCCGCCCGCCTGGCCTGGGGCCTGCGCCGCGCCTGCCTGGAGCAAGGCGTGCGAATCTTCGAAGGTACACCCGTGCAACGCATCTCGCGGAAGCGCGGCGGCGTCCTGACCCTGCACACGCCGCACGGCGAGGTGCGCGCTCCTCGGGTCGCGTTGTGCACCAGCGCCTTCCAGGGGCCGCTGGCCAAGGTGGCACGGCATGTGGTGCCGGTCTACGACTATGCGCTGATGACCGAGCCGCTGACTCCTGAACAGCTGGAGGCGATCGGCTGGGGCAAGCATCGCATGGGCCTCGGCGACGCCTCCTACCGCTTTCACTATTACCGCTTGACCAGTGACAACCGCATCCTGTTCGGCGGCTACGACGCGATCTATCACTACGGCAACAAGATCGCGCCGAATCTGGAGTACAACGAGGCGACGTTCGAGAGGCTCGCCGAGCACTTCTTCCGGACCTTCCCGCAGCTGGACGGGGTGAGCTTCACCCACCGCTGGGGCGGTGTCATCGATACCTGTGGCCGATTCTGCGCCTTCTTCGGTTCGGCCTATCGTGGTCGGCTCGCCTACGCGGTCGGGTACACCGGCCTCGGCGTCGGTGCCACCCGATTCGGTGCCGAGGTGATGCTGGACCGGCTGTGGGGGCTCGACACCGAGCGCACCCGCCTGCGCATGGTGCGCTCACGCCCGTTGCCGATGCCGCCGGAGCCGTTCCGCTCCATAGGAATTCAGCTCACCCGCTGGTCGATGGCACGTGCCGATGCCAACCAGGGCAGACGTAATCTGTGGCTGCGCGTCATGGACGTCACCGGGCTGGGCTTCGACAGCTGATTCGCCACTGGCGGCCCGGCCCGGGTCGGGCCGCCACCCGCGCGGTCCGACAGGGAAAGATGATCGAGGTGAACGACCCGATTTCCGGCCGAAACTCGTCGGCCCCCAACTCCCCGGCACTCGATGAGATCTCCAAACAGATCATCACCCAGTTGCAGGAGGACGGCCGCCGCCCCTACGCGGCCATCGGCAAGGCCGTCGGCCTGTCCGAGGCCGCGGTGCGCCAGCGCGTGCAGAAGCTGTCGGACGCGGGCGTCATCCAGATCGTCGCGGTGACCGATCCGCTGCAGGTCGGGCTGTTCCGACAGGCCATGATCGCGATCACGGTCGACGGCCCGGTGCAGCCGGTGGCCGACGCGCTGTCGGCCATCGACGAGATCAATTATGTGGTGGTCTGCGCGGGTCGCTACGACATTCTGTGCGAGGCGGTCTGTCCCGATGACGAGGCGCTGCTGGATCTGGTGTCGCATCGCATTCGCGCGCTGGGCGATGTGCGGCACGCGGAGATCATGGTCTATCTGAAGCTCAACAAGCAGACGTACCGGTGGGGAACGCGCTAGCTGCCATGCAACGAAATCCGAACTTAACAGGAAGATTGCAACGAAATCAGTCGCCAAATTGGCAAATCGGTATGATATCCGTAGAAAGCTCGACTTCGAGGAGTCCTACCGTGACCGCCATCGCCGCCTCCGCCAGCACCGCCGACGCCAGCCGCGTCGTGCGCGACCATCTCTGGATGCACTTCGCCACCCACAACGGGCGTGACGAAGCCGGCACCCCCGTGATCGTCCGCGGGGAGGGCGCATATCTCTACGACGATCAGGGCAAGCGGTACCTGGACGGGCTTGCCGGGCTGTTCGCGGTGCAGGTCGGGCACGGGCGCGAGGAGTTGGCCGAGGCCGCCGCGCGGCAGATGCGGCAGCTGCCCTACTTCCCGGTCTGGGGTTATGCGCATCCGCCCGCCTTGGAACTGGCCGACCGGCTCGCGGCCATGACACCGGGTGATCTCAACCGGGTGTTCTTCACCGTGAGCGGCGGCGAATCCGTCGAGACCGCATGGAAACTCGCGCGCCAGTACTTCAAGCTGACCGGCAAGCCGACCAAGCACAAGGCGATCAGCCGGTCGATGGCGTATCACGGGACTTCGCTGGGTGCGCTGTCCATCACCGGAATCCCGGGTGCGAAGGCGCCTTTCGAGCCGCTGGTGCCGAGCACCACCCGCGTTCCGAACACCAACTTCTACCGCAGCGGCGAGCACACCGACGACTACGACGCCTACGGGCTGTGGGCGGCCGACCGCATCGAGGAGGCGATCCTCTTCGAGGGGCCCGAGACCGTGGCCGCGGTCTTCCTGGAACCGGTGCAGAACACCGGCGGCTGCCTGGTGCCGCCGCCCGGATACTTCCAGCGCGTGCGTGAGATCTGCGACCGCCACGACGTCCTGCTCATCTCCGATGAGGTCATCTGCGCCTTCGGGCGGCTCGGAACCGCTTTCGGCGCAGAGCGTTTCGGCTACCAGCCGGACATGATCACCACCGCCAAGGGCCTCACCTCCGGGTACGCGCCGCTGGGCGCGGTCATGATCAGCGACCGGCTGATGGAGCCGTTCCAGGCCGCCGAGACCCCGTTCATGCACGGCTCGACCTATGGCGGGCATCCGGTTTCGTGCGCGGTCGCGCTGGCCAATCTCGACATTCTCGAGAGCGAGGGTCTGTACGCCCGGGTTCGGGCCAACGAGAACGCCTTCCGCACCACGCTGGAGCGGCTCGGTGACCTGCCCATCGTGGGCGAAGTCCGGGGCGTGGGCTACTTCTGGGCGGTCGAGCTGGTGAAGGACAAGGTCACCCGCGAGCGCTTCACCGGCGAGGAATCCACGCGGATCCTGCGCAATCACGTCTCCCGGGAACTGTTCGCCAACGGCCTCTACTGCCGCGCCGACGATCGCGCCGAACCGGTCATCCAGTTCGCGCCGCCGCTGATCTGCGGTCCGGCGCAGTTCGAGGAGATCGAGCAGATCGTCCGCGACGTCCTCATCGGAGCCTGGCAGCTGCTCTGACTCCGGGCCGTCCGGTCTGCCCGGCGTCTGCTGGCGGCTAGTCGGCCGCGGGGAATTCGTCGGCTTTCACGCCGCTGACGAAGGCCTCCCATTCGCGAACGGTGAACAGCAGGACCGCGCCGTTTTCGCCCTCCTTGCTGTGCGACACCACCACGCCGCGTCCCGGCCAGTACCCCACCTGGACACAACTGCCGCTACGGCCGCTGACGGTGCTGGTCCGCAGCGTGAGGCCGGTCGGCAGATCCGCCTTGGTGATCATGTTGTATTGCCCTCTCTCATCGTTTGATCCGGACTCGGGCAAGGGGAATCGGCCGGATGGTCCGCGATGCGGGACAGCGCCGTCTGGCATCGGCTCAATGGCATATGGGTCACTACTGGCCCCCTTGCATGCGTGATCGCGTCGAGCGATCCACCGGGGGCTCGGGCGGAACAGGCACGTCCGCTGGACAGATGACAGCTCCGCGACGTGTGTTCGACCCGCACCACACTACCGGCTCGATGCTGAGCGTGTGCCCGGTATCCGTTCGATCCGGTGATTCGCCATGGGGATTCAGATGCGAAGGCCCGATTCGATGATTTCGCGCGCGACCTCGCGCAGTCGCAGCCGGCGGGCCCGTGCATAGCCCCGGATCAGCGTGAACGCCTCGTCCGGCGCGATGTCGTAGGCGTTCGCGATGATGCCTTTGGCCTGTTCGATGAGCACCCGGGAATCCAGCGCGGTCTGCAAGTGCCCGGTAATTGCGGAGTGCCGACGGCGTTCACCCGCATTGACGACGTAGCCGACGGCGGTGTCGGCCAGCACCCGCGCCACCTCGAGATCCTGGTCGGCCCAGCGCCGACTGTGCTCCTGGTACAGGTTGACCGCGCCGATCCCGGTGTGCGGCAACCACATCGGGATTCCGGCCACCGCGCCGATATGGTCCCGGCGCGCCACCGCGGTGTAATGCGGCCATCGTCCGCCGCCCTGGGCGAGATCGCCGACCACGATCACCTCGCCGCTGCGGCAGGCGTCGACGCACGGCCCCTGCTGGTAGTGCTCCTGGCATCGTTCCGCTCCGAGCACGCGCTCGCCCCGGGAGGTCACCATCCGCAGTCGCCCCTGCGACCGCATGACGACCCCGGCCCCTTGCAGTCCGAGCACCGTGGTTTCGGCGTCGACCAGTTCTTCGAGCGCCTGACCGGGCTCGTAGTCGGTGGGCAGCATCCGTGCGAAATGCGCGAAAGCCGTAATCAGGGCGGACTTGTCGTAGGCCATGGCGTACTCCGATCGCTCGGGTCACCTCGGGGCATACCCGGTCGCGACCGATTCGAACGGATGGTGGTGACCTCGACGGGAATCGAACCCGCGTAGTCCTGATCGAGAATCAGGGTGCCTGCCAGCGCAGCACGAGGCCATAGTAGGGGCGGTGACGCAGGTCGGAATCGAACCGACGGAGGTCCTGGGTGAAAATCAGGCTGCCCATGAGCCAACAGAGCAACTGCGCCGTGCGGCCGACAATCCGGAAGTGGGCTGAGCGACGGGACTCGAACCCGCTGATACCGGTGTCACAAACCGGTGCCTCGACCACTTCGGCTTCGCTCAACATGGGGTGCGCACGGGGTGGAACCGTGCGGGACTGTCAGCGGCTGCGATGGTCGATGGAAAACGCTTCCGGCGCAAGGTGTTCTCGGAAGGCGCGCGACGACGCGGCGGCGACGGGGATCGAATGATGATGCACTGCCGGTCCTTTCGTCGTCGGGGATGATGCGAGTAACGCTAACTCCGCCGCGCGGCCGCCGCCACCCATTTATCTCGGGGTCGGCCTCACACCTCGAGATCCTCCTCGATCCCCTTGAGGCGGTGGCGGGCCATGGCGAGGTTGGCGCGGCCGCGGTCGAGGGCCAGATACAGGAACAGCCCCTTGGATTTCCGCCCGGTCATGGGCCGGATGACATGGTATTGCCCGGTGAGCGTGATGAGGATGTCCTCGATGTCCTCCTTGATGCCCAGCTGGTCGATGGTGCGCATCTTGGCGCGCACCACCTCGGTGTTGCCGGCGGCGGC
>NZ_JBSGBY010000280.1:0-10699 GCF_053601505.1 Nocardia sp. NPDC004722 | reverse complement strand
CGTCGTCGAATACCACGACTACGACGAGGACGCCGACCCCCTCCCCGGCGGCCCCACCCACGGCCTCGCCCGCCGCCTCGACCAATCCCGCACCCTCTCAAAACCCTTGCTGATAGCCGAAATCGGCGAATACGCCGGCTCCTGCCTCCCCCTCGACGAACGCCGCGACCTCATGACCCACCGCATCTCAGGCCAACGCGCCGCCGGCACCGCAGGCGCCCTCATCTGGGCCTACGTCCCCGACCCCCGCCTGGACGAATGCACCTACGACGTAGGCCCCGACGACCCCCTCTGGTCCCTCGTAGCCGCCACCACCACCCTCGGCTGACCCACCCCCGACCTACGAGGTCTCGGAGTTGCTCCTCACGTAGCGTCAGGTCGTAGCCGATCGCCCGCCCCTAATCGAGCTTGACCAGGACGCATTCGTTCAGGTCGGCGGCAGTTCGATACAGCTGGGCATAGCGGGTCAGGAGGTCGAGTAGGTGGTCGAGATCCCAGGGGGATTTGTAGACTCCGGCGGCTTCCATTGCCTCGGGGTCGAATAGTTGCGAGGCGGTCTTCAGGTTGTCGTCGATGTAGTCGGCTACGGTCCTGGCGGTGGGCGGGCGGACGAATTGCAGTGGAATTCCTTGTGTCGCAGTCGCGCCCGAAGCGAAGGGCTCGGCGCCGAACACGGCGATCTCGGCCCATCCGGTGGGGTTGCGAGCTTGCTGGTTGCGGCGGTTGGCGGCGAGTAGCCAGTACGCGGCGTCCCAGGCTCGGGTGGAGAGGGTGCGATCCAGAATGCCGGGGCGCTCCAGCACGATCCGACGAGCGACCGGGGCCAGCTCCAGCCAGATCGGGTCATCGTGATACGGCGAGTTCGCGATATCGGTGGTGGCCAAGCTGTCGAAGAACTGGATCGCGTCCTCGGCCGCCTCCCGATCCCGCATCGCGCGCGCCAGCAGCGGTTCGTAGGGGAGTGCGCGGTACCGGGCGTCCAGCGACATCTCGCGATCATAGGTTGGCCGCGCCGTGACCCTCGGTCGCGGCAGTCACGGGATGGCCTAGGTTGTCGGACATGACTCGGTACCGGCTCTTCCGCGCAGCGCGTACCTGCGGGTATGTGTTCTGGTGGGTCTTCATCGCGGCCACGATGGTGGCGGGCGGCATCTCCTGGTTCGGGGACTCTTCTCCGGACGATGCCGGTTGGATCATTCACGGCCGCAGCCTGGGCGCACCCCGAAGGTATGCGGACTACATCCCGTCGAACGGATTCGACATCACCCCGGGCATGACCTTCATCGCGTTCTGCCTGCTGGTTCTCGCCGCGCTGCTGGAGGCGGCGACGGTGCGACGGGTGGTCGCCGGAATCATCACCGTCGCAGTGCCTTTCGTGGCAGCGTTCCTGATCTGGGCCGCCATGCCCCGCGGCCACCGGACCTTCTTCCTCGAGCCCGTCCCCGCCCTGGTCTCGATCCTGGTTGCCGTGGCGATTCGTGAGGCCTGGGCTCGACGACCCGCGCCCGCGCTTGCGTCCGAATGAGCGGCGGGCTGTGGTTGTCGCATGGGTGACACCGAGGCTGTACTGACGACGCGATTGCGGCGTGTCTATTGGATCGGTGGGGGCAGTGGCGCGGGGAAACGACAGTCGCAGGCAATCTTTCGACTCGGCACGGCTTGCGGATGTCGGCCGGAGGTTCGGACTCTGTCCCGGCTAGCCCGGAATCAGCTGCCGATCACCCGCAACAGACCCCTGCCGAGCATTGACAGACCACCTGCCAAGGCAAGTACCAGCACGATGCGGCGTACTCGATCGCCATTGAGCCGATTGGACAGCAGGCTGCCGACACCGGTGCCCACGGCGATGCCGATCGCGCCGAGCATCCACATCGAGCCGGTCAGCGCGGGTAGCCCTTTCGCGGCGAGCGAGACGATATTGACCACCAGCCCGTAGAGCTGAAAATTCGAAACCAGCTCGGTCGCAGTCCATCCCGCATTGACCGCGTACAGCGACACCACCGGACCACTCACGCCCGCGGTCGAATTCAGAAAGCCGCTGGCAGCCCCTGCGGTGACGGCGCCTCCGGTACCGCGGAGTCCGGGCGCCCGCACTCCACGGATGACCAACAGCGTCGCCAGACTGACCAACAGACCCAGACCCACGGACAGCCAAGCATCCGACGCACGACCGGCCACCCACGCGCCCAACGGGACCGTGCACACCGCTGCGGCGATCAACGGCACCATCGACGCAGGCTTGACGCCTCGCCAGGCGGCGGAAAACCCGATCAGATTGATCGCCAACGCGGCGCAATTCGAGATGCTGACACCCTCGAAAGTGCCGAAAAGCGCAGCCAAGATCGGCGTTGCGAGCAATGCGAAACCCAGACCTATCGACCGCTGAATCGAGGCACCGACCGCAATCGTTCCGCACAGCAAAATGCCCGAATCCAGCTGATGGATCAAGTATTCCCCCTCGAAAGCATGCAGTTGTCGAAACCTTGTCAGAAGGCAGTCGACCTCGAAATCGTAGTGGATATGTTTCCTGTCCATCGAACGGTAATAAAAGTGCGATGGCCCTTCTTTCCAGGTCAGCCTGCCTATGGCCATGATTCGCTCACGCTGATCCGAATCTGGACTGTCTCGGATCGGTTGACACCCGTCAGCGGTGCGGTTAGGTTTCTCGGCATCTACCGGATAGAAATGGGAATTCCGGTTGACGCCGCGTGAATGATGTAGTCCGCGGTGGGGTGATTGTTCACATGGTGGGGATTCAGTGATTTTTTCGGACGTAGCCGTCGATGTCGGCGTGGTGGGCATCGGATATGCTGGCCTGCCGCTGGCGGTCGAAGCTGCAGCGGCGGGATTCCGGACGCGCGGTCTCGACCTGAACGAGTTTCTCGTCGCCAAGGTCAATATGTGCAGAAGTCCGGTCGATACCGTTTCGGATGAGCGGCTGGCCGCTGTATCGGCGTTACTCGACGCCGCTATCGATCCCGCATTTCTTGCGAATTGTACCATTATCGCTATATGTGTGCCCACGCCCGTTGACGCGCACGGCATTCCCGACCTCGGTCCATTGATTGCCGCTGTACGGACGGTGGGGTTTCATCTCGCGCGAGGTCAACTAGTGGTGGTGGAGTCGACGACATATCCGGGGACAACCGACGGGGTGATACGGAAGGTCTTGGAGGAATCCGGATTAACGGCCGGCGTCGACTTTCACCTGGCCTTCTCTCCGGAGCGGGTCGACCCCGGCAATGTGAGCTATGGATTTCGCAACACTCCGAAGGTCGTCGGTGGACTCACGCCCACCTGCGCCGACCGGGCACGGGAGTTCTATGAGAAGCTCACCGAGAATGTCCATGTCACACGATCGTGCCGAGAGGCTGAGGCCGCGAAGCTACTGGAGAACACCTATCGTCAGGTGAATCTCGCCTTGGTGAACGAATTCGCCCAGATCTGTCATCGTCTGGATGTCGATGTCTGGGACACGATTGCGGCGGCCTCGACGAAACCTTTCGGGTTCACGACTTTTCGGCCCGGCGTGGGAGTCGGCGGGCACTGCATTCCCGTCGACCCGCTCTACCTCATGCACCGTGCGACCCAGGTGGGATTGCCTTTCCGGCTGGCCGAGCAGGCCCAGCGAATCAACGATTCCATGCCGGTTTGGGTGGCGTCGCGTGCACTGGAATTGCTCGATGATCCGCGCCGAGCGCGAGTACTGATCCTGGGTGTGACCTATAAGCCGGACGTCGCTGACGTGCGGCACTCACCGGTCGAGCTGCTGGTTGCGGAGTTGCTGAGTGCCGGTGCGGCCGTGGAATTCCACGATCCCTACGTAGAGGTTTTCGATGCCCGTGGTCAGCGTGTCGCTCGGTGTCGCGACCTCGACGACGCCCTTAGAACAGCGGATCTCACGATTGTCGCGCAGCGACACCGGGATTACGACGACGACCTACTCGCGCGCGCGGCCCGGCTCCTGGATCCGACTGGCACCGTGTCCGGGATTGTGAGATGAGCAGCCGCACGCATGTGATACCGAATATCGATGGCATCGCTCCCGCGCATCAACCAGCGGTTTCCAGTGCTGCGGGCTGGCCATTGGTCCTGTACTTCCATCATGTTCATCCGGAGTTTCAAGATTACACATCGCTGACTCCGGAGGAATTCGAGCGAGGTTTGGAGACGGTACTCGCAGAGTTCGAGTCGTACGAGCCCCGGAATTTGACGAGTGTGGACGGTCCGTATCGTGCCGACACCCCGACCGTATTGATCACGTTCGACGATGGCTATCGCGATAACATTACCTTTGCCCTACCGATACTCGAGCGGCTCGGCCTGCGAGCTTTGTTTTTCGTCAGCACCGATCTGCTCGGACGCAGCAGCCCTGATCCGCGTGCGGACTTCGCGTCCATCGAGGAATTCGCGGCACTCGAGAAATCCGGTCATCGCATCGGTGCGCACTCGCGAAACCACATTCGGCTGGATCAGGCCGATCTCGCCGAGGTCGAGGCGGAGACCTACGGCTCGCTCGAAGCCGTAACAGCCAAGTGCGGGCCGACCCCCACTCGGCTGTTCGCCTATCCGTACGGTGCCATACCTGCGGGTTTCGAATTACCCGAGGACGTTCTCGGCTTCGGAACTGTCCGATCACCTGCGCAGCCCTGGACTGCAGCTCCGCACGCAATACGACGCACTTATCTGCCCTCCAATAATCCCGAGATGTGGGGCGAATTGACCCGGTATTGGAAGTTGCAATGGCGCGACATTGATTCGCCGAATCGAAAGACGAGGTATTTAGTATGAGCGATACGACGCCGCAATGGGTGCTCCACCATATTCAACTCGCGGTTCCTGCCGGGGAAGAGGCCGCCTGCCGGGCCTTCTGGGGAGGTGTCCTCGGTTTGACCGAATTGGAGAAGCCTCCGGTGCTGGCCGCGCGGGGAGGCTGCTGGTTCCGTGGGAATGGAATCGAAGTGCATCTGGGCGTGGAGAAGGACTTCACACCCGCCCGCAAGGCCCATCCCGGCATACTCGTCGATTCACTGCCGGAGGTGGCCGCGAAACTGACATCGGCGGGCTACGGGGCGCGTTGGGACGACGACTTCCCGGGATTCGATCGGTTCTATTCGGCGGATCCTTTCGGCAATCGCCTGGAATTCCTACAACGGAAGCCAAGCCTGTGAACAGCCCGGCATTTGATATCACCGACCTGGTCATCGCGGGCGGGCCACAGGGGCCGGAACAGATTCTGGTCGGCGGGCTGAATTGTGCGGGCACGCCCGGTGAGGTCGTGGCAGTCTGCACACACGACCCCGATTCCGCCGCGGCTTTGGTGCACGTCTTGGCCGGAAGCCGTCGCGCCCGATACGGGCGAATCACCGTCACCGGCGCCGAGGCGAAACATCCCGTGTCACCCGTTCTCCCTCGCGGGATCGTGGTAATCCCTCGCTCGAGGTCAGAGGCGCCCGGGTCGGTAGCGGCGGCGCTGGTGGTGATCGATGCGATGAGCGTCGGCTCGGCAAGTGTCGTCCTTGCGCGCGAACATGCGCAGGCGGGAAGTCCGGTCCTGCTCATCACCGCTGATCCGGATGCGGCCGCCGGTGCTGACCGTATTGTCGAACATCGCCCGCTGCCAACCGGATACGCTCTGGGGAAATCGGGGCGGTCACGATGAGCGACAAGCAGGCCGCAGTGGCGATCGTGGGCTACGGATCCGCGGGCCGCCAGCACACAGCTGCGATCGAGGGACTCGACCAGGTTGTACTCGCCGCTGTGTTCGAGCCGGACGACACGGTCGAGACGCCTGCAGTGCGACGGCTGCAGAGCTGGCGAGACGTGCTGGCCGACAACCAGATCGATATCGTCGCCCTCTGCACGCCACCCGGTACGCACGCCGACCTGGCCGTGGCCGCCCTACGAGCCGGTAAGGCGGTTCTCGTCGAGAAGCCGCCCGCTGCCACAGTCGAAGAGCTGGCACTCATGACCGAGGCCGCCGAGCTCGCCGATCGCCCAATCGGGGTCATGCTGCAGCATCGGTTCCTGCTCGCACCGGACCTCGATCGGACCCTGGTGTCCGGTCCGGCATGCACCGGCGCACTTGTGGTTTCGCGGCAACGTCCGCCCGCACACTATGAGCGCGTGCCTTGGCGCAGGGATCCCGTTACCGCAGTCGGCGGCATCACCGCACATCTCGGCGTGCACTATCTGGATCTCGCATGTCAGATTCTCGGCCCGCTCCACGAGATCGATCTGACTGCCACACGAAACATCGCCGTGGGAATCGACTCGTGTGTCACCGGCACAGTCACTTTCGTCAGCGGTGCCACGTTGGCGGTGACGATCACCGGCGAATCTCCATTGCGCACCGAACGGCTGCAGATTCTCGGTGAGCGTGGTGGTTTGACGATCGAGGACGGTCACGTGAGCGAATGGACCCTCGAGTCCACCCGGACGTGGCCGTCCGTCCCGGCAGCGCAGTTGCGCCGCCAGGTATACCAGGAGATCGCGCGGGCGGTGATCTCCGGCGAGCCGTTGACGCGTTGTCGGCTCGATAGCGCCGAGGCGGTCACCGCAATCCTTGACACGGTGGCCCGGCGGCAGCGATCGGCAGTCCGTTGATACCGCGTATCGGTCTGTCGTCGGGGTCGGCTCCGGGGCTGACGGCCGCCGAACTCGCTTCTCTCACCCTCACACTCGGCGGTGACGTCGTCGATCTCCGATCGGGAAAGGGCCATGCCTGGCAGGAGTCCGGTGGTCTGGACGGATTCCGAGGGACCGGTGTGGGGGTGTCCTTCGTCGGAATCAGCGTGATTCTCGGGGGCCCTCGCCCAGCGGATCCCGGGGCGCTCGACATCCTTCGCGTGGGCTTGCCGGTGAAGGTATTCGCTGCCATCGGCTGCCTGCGGCCGGACCGCCTCCGGTCCACTCACGCGGACGTGGCGGATCTGGCCCGGCGGGTCGGCAGTGGAAACGTTCTGGTCGAAACCCATCATGGATTCGCGCCCGTACCGGAGCTGGTTGACCTGTGCGCGCAGACCGGGACGCGAATCCTGCTCGACACCCTGGGTCTGGCAAGGATCGCCGAGGACCCGATCACCGCGGCCGAAGAGTTGTCGCCGTGGATCTCACACGCGCAGGTCAAGGGGTTCGATTGGCGCGATCCACAGGCAGCCCGCCATCTGCCGCTCGAATCTTCTTGTGCCACACCGACACATGAGCTGCTAGCCGCAGCGGCCTCGCTGCACGCGGTCACTGTCGAATCCAAGGCCGGTGCGCTGGCCGCGGATGTCGCGCTGTTGCGCGGTTGGTACCCGGCAGCTCCGATCACACCCGAAGGGAAAGTCCAGTGAAACTGGCTATTATCAGCGACGAACTGTCCCAGGACATCGAAGCGGCCGCACTCCAGGCAGCCAGGCTTGGCTTCGGCGGTCTCGAGATCCGATCGGTCGGGTCGGTTCCTCCTCATTTGATGACCGACGAGCAGCTCCGAGCGGTCCATGCCATCGTCGAGTGTCACGGGCTGCGGGTCGCCGGGTTCGATCCGCCCGCGCTCAAATGTGCCCTGCCCGTTAATGATACCGAGATCGCCGCGGTGCGGGATCTGGTCGTGAATGCGATCCGCCAAGCCGAGTTGCTCGGCGCGCCGTTCGTCCGGGGATTCACCTTCTACCGCGACGGAGCCCCTGACCCCGCACGCGCGGGCCGGATTTCCCGAGATGTCTTCGACGGCGTCCCCCTGGACACGGTCCCCTTCCTCGTCGAGACCGGTACTCGATCCAATACCCCGACTATGCGGCACATGCTCGAGTACCTGCGGGCACTCGACGACGACCGTTTCGGTGTGCTCTGGGATCCGGGCAATACCGTCTTCAGCGGTCTGGACCCCACCCCATTCCCCGACGAATACCACGCTGCCCGCGATCTGATCCGCCATGTGCACGTCAAGGACCCGAAGGGAACCAGCGAGTACGTCCGATTCGGCGACGGCGACGTTCCGTGGGCCGCGATCCTCGAAACCTTGGCCGCGGACGGCTATGACGGCTGGATCTCTCTGGAAACTCATTGGCGCACAGATCGAGTGCTCACCGCCGACGAACGCGATCAGCCCTGGGGGGAGCCGTTCACGAGGGGCGGATTCGAGGCCAGCGTCGAGTGCATGGAAATTCTGCGTGCGCTCCTCGATGGCGTGGTCGCGTCACCTGCGAGGCCGCGATGACATCCCCGGTCATTCTGCTGGGCGCACAACGAAGCGGCACTACCGCCTTGGCCTATGCTCTCAACCTCGCTTTCGACGACAACGGCGGACTGTTCACGGTCAACGGCAAGCTGCCGTACCTGCTGCACCGCTGGCTTACCGACACCGACATCGAGGACCACCATCTTCGCGCCGACGAGATCCTGCATGCCTTGGATCGGCGTCCCGCGGATGGGGCGGGTGCGCACGCCTGGCGAACCCGTGCCGAAGACAGTCTGCGCAGGGCCGCCCACGAAGTGGCGGCCGGTGGTGTCGAACTTGATTCGGTGCAACTCGCGCGCCGAATTCTCGCCGAAACCGGAGAAGGTTTGCGCTACTGGGGCGACAAATACAACGAATATCTCCAGCATCTGCCCTGGCTCGACGCGGTGGTGCCCGACGCCAGATATGTTGTCCTGATCCGGCATCCACACGAAGTAGCACGCTCGATGGTGCGCTGGACCGGGGATCGTCCAT
Source organism: Nocardia sp. NPDC004722 (assembly GCF_053601505.1). Taxonomy (NCBI): domain Bacteria; kingdom Bacillati; phylum Actinomycetota; class Actinomycetes; order Mycobacteriales; family Nocardiaceae; genus Nocardia; species Nocardia sp. NPDC004722. The sequence continues at coordinate 2,001 of NZ_JBSGBY010000280.1, read as the reverse complement.
GGCTGCCGCCGACACACGACGCCGCGATCGCCAAATGGGCGGTTTGGAACAAACATTGGCTCGACTTCGCACCTCGGCTACCGGCGCATCGGCAACTTGTCGTCGAATACCACGCGCTGTGCCAGGGCCGGGAGACATCGCGCCTGTCGGAATTCATCGGCCTGGATCTCACGCCCTACCTCGGCAGTCTGCGAGCACGAGACACCGATCTCACCGACTCGGATATCGCCGGCGAGGCGGGTGCCGTCTGGAGCGCGCTGCTCCGGCAGCAGTTCGAAGTGGAGTCGATGTCGTGACACGGAATTCGTTCAGCGTTTCGGTCGTCATCGCCACTCGAAACCGGTCCACCGATATCGCCGAGGCATTGGCCGCGATAGCGCACAGCGACGACGGAACAGTCGAAGAGGTCATCCTCGTCGACGATGCCTCGCACATTCCGCTCACCCTGCCAGCCGGAGCTGGGCGGCTTCCTTATCCCGTGCGGATCCTGCACAACGCCACACAACTCGGAGCGGCGGCAAGTCGAAATGCGGCGGCCGCAGCAGCACGTGGTGCCGTGCTGGCATTTCTCGACGACGACGCACGACCCCTGCACGACTGGTTCGAGGTCCTCCAGCACACACTCACCACCGATCGAGCCGCGATCACGGGGCGGGTGCTTCCCTTCGATGGCGGCACGGTTTCACGGGCCAGGCAGTACCGATATGAGGATCGCTACGCTCGTTACGAAGCATCGAATCCGGTGCCCTTCTTCGCGGGAGGAAACTCGGCGGTATGGAAACGTGCCTTTCTTGACGCTGAGGGCTTCCCGGATATCACGACCGCCAGCGACAACGGATTGGTCGCCAGGCTGGCGGAGTACGGTGGATCCGTCCATTTCGTACCCGAATTGCGGGTCGTACACCGCAACGGCAAGGGAGTGCGAACCGCAGCCCGCGAGGCCTGGCGGGCGGGACGATCGACATCCGGCATTTCGCCTGCCGCCGCATTACGCACAATCGCGAGTGTGGCGCGAAACCAGCCGTGGCACAGTGATTTTCCCGTGGCCGCGCTCAATACCGGTCTGCAAGCGCTCCATTCGCTCGGCACGACGCTGCCGGAGAGGCAATCATGACGGTTAAGGGCGGCACCGTCTGGCTCACCGGTCTGCCCAGCGCCGGCAAATCCACCGTCGCTCGCGCACTGTCCGGTCGCCTGTCCGCGGCGGGCTGTCCAACCGAGGTACTTGACGGTGACGAGATGCGCGCCGCCCTGACCGCCGATTTGGGCTTCAGTCCGCAGGATCGAGACACCAACGTGCGGCGGATCGGATTCGTAGCGCAACTTCTCGCGCAGCACGGGATCCTGGCTATCGTTCCGGTCATCGCTCCCTACACGCATAGCCGGCAGGCCGTACGCGATCGACACCGCGCGGCGGCGATACCATTCCTCGAGATACATGTCGCCGCGCCCGTAGCGGTATGTGCAGCGCGAGATGTCAAGGAGCTCTACGCAAAACAAGCCAGCGGGGAGATCTCGGGCTTAACCGGCGTCGACGCTCCCTATGAATCGCCCACCCGCCCTGATCTGCGGCTCGATACACACCGTTTGACCGTGGACGAATCGGTCACGCAGGTGCACGATCTCCTGCTCGCGAGGAGATTGATCTGACCGGATCAACTGCCGATGACGCGGTAGAGGCGCCAGTTGGGTTGGCCTGCGCCGTCGTTGGGGATTTCGAGTTCTAGGGTGGCTATTTGGGCGCCGTTTTCGTACATGGTGGGGTAGCGGCGGTTGACGGCGTCGGAGGTGCCTCGGCCGGTGTTGGGGACGGAGAGGATGTAGCGGGCGCCTCGGTCGAGGGGGGTGTTGAGGATGCGGACGAAGTCACGGTCGGAGGGGATGACGAAGCGGTCGGGGTGTTCGGAGGCGACCAGGACGGCGAAGCCGTAGACGGTGTCCATGAGTTCCGCTGCCAGGCCGTGCAATTTGATGCTGGGCCGGCCCCAGGCGTCGTTCACG
>NZ_JBSGBY010000279.1:0-10798 GCF_053601505.1 Nocardia sp. NPDC004722 | reverse complement strand
CCCGAACGCATCGCGGGCAGCGCCGGGGAGGGGCTGCTGGTCGTGTTCGGCGTCGACGACATCGACGCCGAATACGAGCGGGTGCGCGCCGAGGGCGTGGAGATCGTGACGCCCATCGAGACCGAGCCGTGGGGTGAGCGCTACTTCCAGGCGCTGGACCCCAACGGCATCGTCATCCAGCTGGTCCAATGGGTCTGAGTGACCAGCGTCCAATGGTCTGAGCAACCAGCACTGACACTCGCCGAAAAACATTCCGTCGAGTGTGTCGATTCCCGCGAACCCCGATCGAGGAGTAGGTGAGGACCAACCAGGGTCCCGCAACTTCGAAAGGAAAACCGATGCGCAAGGTAGTGGCCTTCTCGCACATGAGCCTCGACGGGTTCGCGACCTCCGCCACCGAAATGGGCCTGGAGTGGACCGGACACGGCTACAGCCCGGACCTCGCCGCCTTCCACGACACGCACATCCGCGCCGACGTCGGCACCACGGTGTACGGCCGCAAGACCTTCATCGGCATGCGCGATCACTGGTCGTCGGTCCCGGACAATCCGGAGGCCACCGCCCACGACCTCGAGCACGCCGCCTGGGTCACCCAGGTCGACAAGCTCGTCTTCTCGACCACCCTGGAAGAGCCGGGCTGGAACAACACCCGGATCATCGGCAAGGACGGGGCCGCGCGGATCGCGGAGTTGAAGGCCGGAGACGGCGGCGCGATGGTCATCTACGGCAGCCCGAGCCTGGTGCACTGGTTCGCCGACGCCGGACTCATCGACGAGTACCGGATCGTCATCCACCCGATCACCGTCGGCGCCGGAACACCGCTGTTCCCCGGCAAATTCGAGACCACCCTGACCCTGCTGGAGTCGAAGACCTTCGACGCCGGCGCCGTTTACGCCCGCTACGCGGTCGCGTAGAGAGAGGATCGGAACATGCGACACATGGTGCTGATTCGACTGGATCCCAGCCAGGCCCCGAACGGTCCGAGTGAGGCGTTGATCGAGGACATGAACGCCCTCATCGAAGAAATGACCAAGGCGGGCGTGCTGCTCGACACCGCGGGCCTCGGCGTCGACGAGACCGTCCGCATCCGCCAGACCGACGGCAAACAGACCGTCCTCGACGGCCCCTTCACCGAGTCCAAGGAGATCATCGGCGGCTACTGTCTGCTCCAAACCCGTTCGACGGAGGAGGCGCAGGAATGGGCGAGCCGATTCCTCCGCGTCCACGGCCCGGAATGGAACCTCGAGGTCGAGGTGCGCAAGATCGAGGACGGCCAGAACTGAATCCCGCACGGCGGGCGGTGGAGGCGGCTTGGCGGATCGAGTGGCCGAAACTGGTCGCCGGGCTGACCAGAATGGTCGGGGATATCTCGACGGCCGAGGAGTTGGCGCAGGATGCCCTCGTCGCGGCGCTGGAGCAGTGGCCGCGCGACGGCGTCCCGCCCAATCCGGGCGGGTGGCTCATGCTGACCGCGAAACATCGTGCCGTGGACCGGATTCGACGGGACGCGAACTTCGCGCGAAAGCTGGAGTTGCTCGGGCGGGAGACGGTCTTCGCCGCGGACGAGCCGAGTGCGCCGGAGCCGGGCATCGCCGACGATCTGCTGCGCATGATCTTCACTGCCTGCCATCCGGTGCTGACGCCGCCCGCGCGGGCCGCGCTCACCCTGCGCATGGTGGGCGGCCTGACCACGACCGAGATCGCGCGCGCCTATCTGGTCCCGGAATCGACCGTGGCGCAACGCATCGTGCGCGCCAAACGCACCATCGCGGCGAAGCGGGTGCCGTACGAGGTGCCCGAGGGCACGGAGTTGACCGCGCGCCTGGACTCGGTGCTGGAGGTCATCTATCTGATCTTCAACGAGGGATACACGGCCACCTCCGGGGAACGCTGGCTGCGGGCCGAATTATGCGAGGACGCCGTACGTCTGGCCCGCATCCTGGCGGGCCTGCTCCCGGAGGAGCCCGAGGCGCACGCGCTGGCGGCATTGCTCGAACTCCAGGCGTCGCGCACCACCGCGCGCAGCGACTCCGGCAGCGGCCTGGTGCTGCTGCCCGACCAGGATCGCTCGCGCTGGAATCGGCTCTACATCCAGCGTGGTTTCGCCGCCCTGGCCCGCGCGCACACGCTCAACCGGACCCGTGACCGCGAGCCCGGGCGCTACGCCCTGCAGGCCGCCATCGCGGCCGTGCACGCCATGGCTCCCACCGCGGAGGACACCGACTGGCGGCGTATCGCCGGGCTGTACGCGATCCTGGCGCAACGCTTTCCGTCACCGGTGGTGGAGTTGAATCGGGCGGTCGCGGTCGCCATGGTGTACGGTCCGGCCGCGGGATTGGAATTGTCCGATGCCATCGCCGCGACCGGGACGCTCGACGACTATCACCTGCTGCACGCGGTGCGCGGGGATCTGCTGAGTCGATTGGGCCGGGAATCCGAGGCGCGGGCGGCTTTTCAGCGGGCGGCCGCGTTGACGGCCAATACGACCGAGCGCGAATTGTTGCTGGACCGCGCACAAGGCGCCGGTGAATCTGCTCGCTGATCCTGTGAATCTGCCCTGATCAGGCATTTCGGCGTGTCGCTCACCCCTGGCGTGAATTGCCAGGGGTTACCGTCGATTTCGTTCGAAGACAGATAGGTCTGTTTTTTCGTGGCTTTTTGTGACCACTTGGCGTTGCGGAGAACAACACGGAAGGACCAGGCGTTGCGCGTTTTCGATGACTCCAGAAGGCCATTCCGGGCGGCCCTGCTCGGATTGTTGCTGGCCGCACTCACGCCGTTGACCGTCGCCATCGGCAGTGCCGACGCACGCACCGATATCGCGAGCCCGATCGCCCAATCCGGGGAAATCCCGGTCGCGCTGCCGGTGGATCCGGCGAGCCTGCTGCAATTGATGGGCACGGCCCAGCGCTACACCAAACCGACGCTGCAAACCGTGGCCCGATTCATCGTCCCCGACGAACAATTCGCGTCCTTCAACGAGATCATCACCCACGAGAGCAACTGGCAGGTCTTCGCCATCAACCCGACCTCCGGCGCCTACGGTCTCGCCCAAGCCCTGCCCGCGCACAAAATGTTCAGCGAGGGCCCGGACTGGATGTTCAACCCCCTCACCCAATTGCGCTGGGCCTACCGCTACATGGTCTCCCGCTACGGCAGCCCGAATGCCGCCTGGGACTTCTGGCAGGCCCACAACTGGTATTAGCGGGCCTGCCCGTCGTCGATATTCGGCTGGGTGTGGCGGCTCAGCTCAGGGCCGCGCGGAAAACCTCGGCGACCGGGGTCGAGGGCCGACCCAGCAGCTGCTGGAGGTGGCCGGAGTCGACGGTCAGGATGCCGTCGGCGATGCCGGCGTCGGCGTCGGCCAGGACCGCGGCGTAACCGGCGTCCAGGCCCGCGCCCTGCAGGGCCGCGGCGTAATCGGCCTGCGGGAGGTCCTGGTAGCTGACCGGCTTGCCGGAGACCTCGGAGATCACCTGCGCCAGTTCGGCATACGTGAGGGTCTCGTCGCCACCCAGTTCGTAGACCTTGCCCTCGTGACCGTCGGTGGTGAGGACGCGGGCGGCGGCCTCGGCGTAGTCGACGCGGGACGCGCCGGACACCTTGCCCTCGCGGGCCGCGCCGTACAGCGTGCCCGTCTCGACGGCGTGGGCCAGGCCGCCGGTGTAGTTCTCCCAGTACCAGCTGTTGCGCAGCACGGTGGTCGGGATCTTCGCCTCGGCCAGCACGGCTTCGGTGCCGGTGTGCTCCTGGGCGAGGATCAGCGGGTTGGCCTCGGCCTTGGGAATGCTGGTGTAGGCCAGCAGTTTCACTCCGGCGGCCTCGGCGGCGCGCAGCACGTTGGTGTGCTGCTCGACCCGCTTGCCGAACTCGTTGCCGGAGACCAGCAGCACCCGGTCGACACCCTGGAACGCCTGCTCCAGCGCCGCCCGATCATCGAAGCTCGCGACCCGCACCTCGGCCCCGCGCTCGGCCAGGTCGGCGACCTTGGCGGGATCGCGGACCACCGCCACGACCGGCTGCGACCCATCCTTCAACAGCGCCTCGACGACGAGACGACCCAGCTGACCACTTGCTCCGGTGACTGCGACGGTCATGACTCTTCCTCCACGGTTTCAGGGAATGAACTGCACTCTCGACATGTACTAACTAATAGTAAGCACATCCCATTCCCAAACCGCTACCCGAATGACAGGTAACCTGAAACCCATGACAGATCGGCCCCCCGACCAGGCGTTCGCGGTCGACCCCACGCTCGAGGCCGACGTCTTCGCCCGCAACTGCCAGTCCCGCCCCGTCCTCCAGGACGTCGCGAGCCGCTGGGGCGTCCTCGCCCTGGCCGCCCTCCGCGAGGGTCCCTACCGCTTCTCGGCCCTGCGCCGCCGCGTGGACGGCATCTCCGAACGCATGCTCTCGCAAACCCTGCAAACCCTGGAACGCGACGGCATGGTCAATCGCGAAGTCCAGCAATCCATCCCCCCGGTCGTGGAGTACACGCTGACCGACCTGGGCGCGCAGGTAGCCGACCAGTTGGTCGCCCTCATCGAGATCCTCGAATCCAATATCGACGCCATCACGGCCGCCCAGACGGCCTACCACCGCGAATAGACCCAACTCTCGGGGACTCTCAGGGGCTTCGCCCCCGAACCCCCCACGAGAACTCGGGGGCAAGCCCCCGGACCCCCTCGAAGACTCGGGGCAAGCCCCGGATCCCAGACGGCCCGAACCCGCACGAGAAGAGGAATCGCATGTCCGTCGACAACGACCTGCACTATCTGGAGCGCTGCGTGGAGTTGGCGACGGAGGCATTGGATGCGGGCGACGAGCCCTTCGGATCCCTGCTTGTGGACGCGAACGGCAAGGTGCTGGCCGAGGACCGCAACCGGGTTTCCGGCGGCGACCAGACCCGCCACCCCGAGTTCGATCTGGCCCGCTGGGCGGGCGAGAACCTGAGCCCCGAGGAGCGCGCCACCGCGACGGTCTACACCTCCGGCGAACACTGCCCGATGTGCTCGGCCGCCCACGCCTGGGTCGGCCTGGGCCGCATCGTCTACGCCGCTTCCACCGCCCAACTCACGGAGTGGCTCAACGAATTCGGCGTACCGGCCGGACCGGTCCGCGCACTCTCCATCCAGGAGGTGGCCCCGAGCATCCCCGTCTCCGGCCCCTTCCCGGAGCTGACCGACCGCGTCTACGCCCTGCACCGCCGCCTACATATCGCGGACTGACAGCCCAACTATGAAAGCGGCCCGGGGCCAGCGTCTTTCGCTGGCCCCGGGCCGCTTCGGGGTCCTGGGCTCCCCGCCGTCCCGGGGGTCCGGGGGCCTGCTCCCGAATTCTCGAGGGGTCCGGGGGCCTCCCCCCGAAATCTCGAGGGGGTTCGGGGGCGAAGCCCCTGAGAGCCCTGAGAGTTAGAAGTTGATCATGTGGCCGGCGAGGCCGTGGATCGCTTCCTGGAGAGCTTCCGACAGGGTCGGGTGGGTGTGGACGTTGCGGGCCAGTTCGTTGACCGTGAGGTCCCACTTCTGGGCCAGGGTCAGCTCGGGGAGGAGCTCCGAGACGTCGGGGCCGATGAGGTGGCCGCCGATGAGTTCGCCGTACTTGGCGTCGGAGATCAGCTTCACGAAGCCGGTCGGGTCGCCGAGGCCGTGGGCCTTGCCGTTGGCCATGAACGGGAAGGTGGCGACCTTCACGTCGTAGCCCTCGGCGCGGGCCTGCTCCTCGGTGAGACCGAAGGAGGCGACCTGCGGCTGGCAGAAGGTGGCGCGCGGCATCATGCGGTAGTCGCCCAGGGACTGGGTCTCGGCTCCGGCGATGGTCTCGGCGGCCACCACGCCCTGCGCCTCGGCGACGTGCGCGAGCTGCAGCTTGGCGGTGACGTCACCGATGGCGTAGATGCCGGGGACGTTGGTGCGCATGTAATCGTCGATGGCGATGGCACCGCGGTCGGTCAGCGCGACGCCGGTGTTCTCCAGGCCGTAGCCCTGCACACGCGGCGCGAAGCCGACGGCCTGCAGCACCTTGTCCACGGTGACGGTCTCGATCGCGCCGGACTTGTTGTCCTTGATCGCGACGGTGACCTTCGACCCGTCGTCGTCGATGGACTGCACGGCCGCACCGGTGGTGATGGTGATGCCGAGCTTCTTGTACGCCTTGGTGATCTCCTTGGAGACGTCGGCGTCCTCGTTCGGCAGTGCGCGGTCGAGGAATTCGACGATGCGGACGTCCACGCCGTAGTTCTTGAGGACGTACGCGAACTCCATGCCGATGGCGCCCGCACCCACGATGAGGATGGAGCCCGGCAGGTCGCGGGTGAGGATCTGCTCCTCGTAGGTGACCACGTTGGCCGACAGCGAGGTGCCCGGCAGCAGCTTGGTCTCGGTGCCGGCGGCGATGATCACGTTGTCGTACGTGATCTCCTCGGTGCCGCCCTTGGTCAGCGCGACCGACAGCGACTTCGGGCCGGTGAAGGTGCCCTTCCCGTCGAACTCGTCGATCTTGTTCTTCCGCATCAGGAAGTGGACGCCCTTGACCCGCCCGTCCGCGACGGAACGGCTACGGTCGAACGCCGCGCCGAAGTCGAAGCTCGCGGTACCGGAGATACCGAAGGTCTTCGCTTCCTTGGTGAAGATATGGGCCAGCTCCGCGTTCCGCAGCAGTGCCTTGGACGGAATGCAGCCCACGTTCAGGCACACGCCACCCCAGTATTTCTGCTCGACGATCGCTGTTCGCAGGCCGAGTTGAGCGGCGCGAATCGCGGCGACGTAACCGCCGGGACCAGCGCCGAGAACGACGACATCGTAGTGGGAAGTCACGCAGTCGAGACTAGACCTGTTGTCCGGCGCTCACTTCGGCATCCCCCGCCCACGTGAGACGTGGAACACGTGAGAGCCGTCACGATTGCCCGGTTTCTGCTCAGGCTTGCCCGGTCTCGAAGCGACTGACCAGTCCATCTCGGACGGTGAACCGCCACGCCGTGCGCATCGCACCCCAGCGATCATTCGAATAGTCCGCCACGAATGCGGTCGGACCGCCGATCGATTCGACCTTCATCCGCCCGTTGGTCGAGAAGATCTCCGATTCGGTCCACTGCGCGAGATTCCGTTCCTGACCGTCGTCGCTCATGCTGGCGTCGGCGGTCAGGGTCTTGAAGAAGGCTTCCGCGTCGCCCGCGTTCACCGCGTCGACGAACTTCGCAACGGCCGGGTCGAGCTCTGTCATCGCTGCATCCCTCTCGATCGGCGAGCCGGATAAGGACATTCGAGCAACCTGCGGGCGAGTCTAATCCCGCCACACCTGCCGGGCCACGCGCGCGAAGTTGCCGCCGAAGACGGCGGCCCGGTCGGCTTCGGAGAACCCGCGCGCCGCCAACTCCGCGTCCAGTCCCGGCACCTCCGAGAGGCCGAGCAGGTCCTCCGGCGGCACCCACTGCAGCGGACCGAACTTGGTGTATTCCTCGGAGAAGGTCTCCGGCATCGAATCGATGACCGCGTTGAATTCGTCGGCGTCGAAGGAGAAGTCGGAGGCGACACCGATGTGTTCGATCCCGAGCAGTTCCGCACCGTAGGCCACGTGATCGGCCATCGCCGCGACCCGCTCGGCGCGGGCGTGGGCCTCGTTGCGCCCCAGGAAGATTCCGACCCCGTTGATGCCGATCACCCCGCCGGTGGCGGCGCACGCCTTGGCCTGATCGTCGGTGATATTGCGCGGATGCGCCCACAGCGCCGCGAAATTCGAGTGGCTGTAGATCATCGGCACGGTGGTGGTCTCGGAGATGTCGAGTCCCGTGCGCCGCGAGCAGTGTGACCCGTCGGCGAACACCCCGACCTCGTTGAGCTTGCGGATCAGCTCCCGCCCGTACCCGGTGAGCCCGGTGTCCTCGGTGTCGAGGCAGCCGCAGCCCGCCGCATTGGCGTAGTTGTAGCTGGGCAGCAGCGACCGCAGCCCCAATTCGTAGAACAGCTCGACATTGTCGAGATCGCCCTCGAGCGGCCCCGAGTCCTCGAGGTCGAAGGCGAGTGCCACGGTGGATTCGGTCTCCGCGGTCGGCACCTCGGGCCAGGCGTCCTCGATGCTGTGCACCAGCCGAAACCGCTCGTCGGTCAAGGCATCCCGCCGGAACTGCGTGACCAGCTCCAAGGATTCCCGCGTGGATTGCGGTGAATATCCGATATTCACCGATAGATACGAACCGGTCGGATACCGAAGCAGCTCGGTCACATCCGCGGTCGGCAGCAGCGGCAGGCAGCAGTGCTGCTCCCACAGCCGGGGCCGGCCGGCCCCCGAACTTTGTTGCGGCGACACCGAACCTCCTCGCGGACGGGCTTCGAAGCCGCAATCCTACCGATCGGTGTGGCGAGCACCAGCACTACCGCGGGACCCCCGACGCGGCCCCGGCGGGACGTTCGCGAACGGCGAACGGGGCGCTCGGCAACAATGAGCCCATGACCGGTGTTGGAGAGGGCGTGACGGATCCCTACCTGTGGCTCGAAGAGGTCGAGAGCGAGCGCGCCCTGGAGTGGGCGCAAGAGCGGAATGTGGTGACGAAGGCCCGGTTCGCGGCCTCGGAGCGGTTCGCCGCGCTCGAGGCGCGGGTGCTGGCCATGCTCGATACCGATACCCGCATCGCGTACCCGGGACGGCGGGGGCGGTGGCTCTACAACTACTGGCGCGATCGCGACCATCCGAAGGGGCTGTGGCGGCGCACCAGCTTCGCCGAGTACGCCAAGGACGAGCCGGACTGGGAGATCCTCATCGACCTGGACGCGCTGGCCGCGGCCGAGGGCGAGAACTGGGTGTGGGGCAGCGCCGCGGTGCTGCGGCCCGAGCAGCGCCGCGCGCTGATCAGCCTCTCGCGCGGCGGCGCGGACGCCAAGGTGGTGCGCGAATTCGATATCGAGGCAAAGGCTTTCATCGCGCCGGAGGACGGTGGCTTCTACCTGCCGGAGGCGAAATCCGATTTCGCGTGGATCGATGACGACACCCTGTACGTGGGAACCGATTTCGGCGAGGGCTCGCTCACCGATTCCGGCTACCCGCGCGTGGTGAAGCGCTGGCACCGCGGAACACCTTTGGAGGCAGCCGAATTCGTCTACGAGGGTGAGGTCACCGATGTGGCCGTCTCGGCGGGCTACGACCGCACCCCCGGCTACGAGCGGCACTTCCTGGGCCGTGCCACCGACTTCTTCAACGAGGAGGTCTACCTGCTGGAGTCCGACGGCACCCTGCGCTTCATCGACGTGCCCAGCGACGCCAGCGAATCCTGGTACAAGGACCTGCTGCTGGTGCGCCTGAAGTCGCCGTGGGAGGTCGGCGGCGTCACCTATCCGGCGGGCTCGCTGCTGGCCACCGACTTCGAGGCATTCCTTTCCGGGGCAAGGGATTTCGAGGTCCTGTTCACCCCCGACGAGCACACCGCCCTGCACGGCTACGGCTGGACCGAGAACCACCTGTTGCTGATCACCCTGCGCGATGTGCAGACCGACCTGCACGTGCTGACGCCGGGCCCGGACGGCTGGACCCGCGAACCACTCGCGGACACCCCGCGCATGGCCACCACCAGCGTCATGAACCTGGACCGCCTGGAGGGCGGCGACGAATTCATGCTCTCCACCAGTGGTTTCACCCGCCCCACCACGCTCATGCAGGGTTCGGTGGGCGGCCCGGTCGAGGTGCTCAAGAAGGAGCCGGAATTCTTCGACGCCGACGGCATCGAGACCGAGCAGTTCTTCGCCACCTCCGACGACGGCACCCGGATCCCGTATTTCGTGATCCGCCACCACGATCGGCGCGGCACGCCCGGCCCGACCGTCATGTCCGGCTACGGCGGTTTCGAGGTGTCGCGCACCCCCGGCTATTTCGGCGCGGTCGGCATGGGCTGGCTGGAACGCGGCGGCACCTACGTGATGACCAATATCCGCGGCGGCGGCGAGTACGGCCCGGAGTGGCACACCTCGGTGCTGAAGGCCAACCGGCACAAGGCGTACGAGGATTTCGCGGCCATCGCCCGGGACCTGGTGGCGCGCGGCATCACCACTCACGAGCAGCTCGGCGCGGTCGGCGGCAGCAACGGCGGCCTGCTGATGGGCGTCATGCTGACCCGGTATCCGGAGTTGTTCGGGGCCATCGTTTGCCAGGTGCCGTTGCTGGACATGAAGCGCTATCACCTGCTGCTGGCGGGCGCGTCCTGGATCGCCGAGTACGGCGACCCGGACAAGCCGGAGGAGTGGGAGTTCCTCTCGAAGTACTCGCCGTACCAGAACACCAGCGCGGAGCGGCGGTATCCGCCGATCCTGCTCACCACCTCCACCCGCGACGACCGCGTGCACCCGGGTCATGCGCGAAAGATGGCCGCGCTCTTGGAGTCCGAGGGTCACGACGTCTGGTACTACGAGAACATCGAGGGCGGTCACGGCGGCGCGGCGGACAACAAGCAGTCGGCGTTCCAGGCCGGGCTGATCTACGAGTTCTTCTCCCAGCAGCTCATGCGGGACTGATCAGCCGATGATCGCCGCGAGTCCGTAGCCGATGGCGATGGACGCGACCAGAGTGACCAGACCGGGACGCATGAACGAGTGGTTGAGCACGTACTTCCCGAAATGGGTCGTCCCGCTCTGGTCGAAATTCACCGCGGCGATGCTGGTCGGATACACCGGCAGGATGAACAGCGCCGCGACCGCGGGCAGCATGGCCACCAACTGCGCCGAGGGGATGCCCAGGGCCATGCCCAGCGGCATCATCGTCTTCGTGGTCGCGGCCTGACTCAGGATGAGCGCCGCGACCACGGTCACGATGATCG
>NZ_JBSGBY010000278.1:0-10822 GCF_053601505.1 Nocardia sp. NPDC004722 | reverse complement strand
GCCACGTGGTGCACGGGCGGACCGCGCTCATCCTGCCGACGCTGGGCCGCACCGACGAGGACACACAAGACGGTGTGCGTGCTCGACCGGGTGCCGCGCTATCAGATCCCGGCCGCGTTCCTCGTCCTCGACCGGATGCCGACGACGCTGACCGGCAAGCTCGACCGCGCCGCCCTGCCCCGGCCCGCCGCACCGCGACCTTCCCGCCCTGCGCGCGATACGCAGGAGCACCACCTGTGCGCCCTGTTCGCCGAAGTGCTCGGCATCCCGTCCATCGGCGTCGACGACGACTTCTTCGCCCTGGGCGGCGACTCTGTCACCGCCGCCCGCCTGGCCGCCCGCATCCGCGACGAACTGGCCGACTCGGTCGAGGTGCGCACCCTCTTCGAAACCGCCACGGTCGCCGAACTCGCGGCCGAGCTCGCCGCCGACGGCCCCCGCCCCCGCCCGGTCCCGGACCTCGAGGCCGACGCCCGCCTGGATCCCGAGTTCCGCCTACCGGGTGCTGTCGTCCCGTCCGTGAACCTGCCCGTTGGCGCGCGGGTATTGCTCACGGGCGCAACCGGATTCCTCGGTGCGTTCCTGCTGGAAAGCCTGCTGCGGCAGCCGGGGAGCCGAGTCGTCTGCCTGGTCCGCGCGACCGGCGAGCGGCCCATCGCCGAGGCCGAGGGCAATCGTCGTGCCGCCGGACGATTGCGGGAGACGTTGCGGCGGTACGGGATCGATGTTCCGTGGGACCGGGTTACGGTGCTCGCCGGGGATCTGACGCGGCCCGGGCTGGGGCTGGCGGCGGATACCTATCGGGCACTCGCGGAGTCGGTGGACGTGATCGTGCACAACGGCGCACCCGTGCATCACCTGACGCCCTACGAGCGGCTGCGGCCCGGCATCGTGGGCGGGACACGGGAGATCCTGGGGCTGGCGTTCGCGCACAAGGTCATTCCGGTGCACTACATCTCCGCCTGCGACACCGCAGTGGCGGCCGACGGCAATCCTGATCCGATACCGGAGGGACGTCGAGCACCTGCCGCGAAAGTCCTTGCCAATGGCTACATTCAGGCTAAATGGGTGGCTGAGGGGATGGTGCTCGAAGCTGCCGAGCGCGGCCTGCCGGTGGCCGTGCATCGGCCCGGGCGCATCAGCGGGCACTCCCGGAGCGGTGCGGGCAATGAGCGGGATGCGTTCTGGACGATGGTGCGTGCCATGGTCGCCCTGGGCGTCGCCCCGCAAGATGTCGCACCTGTGAACCTGGTGCCGGTGGACCATTTGGCCGACGCCGTCGCGCACCTGCTCCACAGCGACGCGACCGGAGTGTTCCACCACCTCGCACCCGAACCAACTTCTCTCGCGACAGTTCTCGAGAGACTCCGCGCGCACGGTTACCGGCTGACCCCGGTGCCCGAGCCCGCCTGGATCGATCTGCTGCCGAGCCTGGGTGGGGACGGCGAGCAGTGCCGTGCCCTGCTTCAGGCGCGGCCTCCCATACCCCCGGGGCCGATCCGATTCGACCGCACCCACACCGAACGCGGTCTGCGCGGCGCGAACATCGCCGCGCCACACCTGGACGCGCACGCCGTCGACGCGGCTATCCGGTTCTTCCTGCGAACCGGATTCCTGCCCGCGCCGGACGCCGTGTCCGTCCCCACGGCGGACGTCACGTCCGTCGTCTGATCGCCTTCGGCCCCTGACTCCGAAGGCAATTCGCACCAATCTGATGAGAGGCAAGTCCCCATGCGTACCCCGAACGCGGCCATTGTCGCCGCGCTGTCCGTCGCCGCCCTGGCCACCGCCGCCACCGCCAATGCCGAACCGGCGCAACCGGTTCCGGCCCAGCAGCCGTCCGGCCTGCACTTCACCGCCGAGGTCCGCGACGGCGCCGTGCACCTGAGCACCGACGGCGGCACGCTCACCGCCACCGACGGCCGCTTCGCGGTCCGCGACGCGAACGGTCAAGTGCTGGACGGCATTCCGCTCACCTATCAGCGCGACGGCAAGAGCTGGCCGATCGCCGCCGAGATCCACGGCACCACCGCGACGCTCACCCCCGTCACCGATCCGGCGCGCGCGGTCGAGATCCACGACATCGCACCGGCCGTCCCGCCCGCGCTCACCGACGCGGCCCTGAAGGATGTCGCCTCCGGCAAGATCGGCGACATCGCCATCGACTGGCAGTCCCCGGACTTCAACACCGCGGTCATGAACTTCTCCACCATGGCCGGGCTCGGCGTCACCCTCGGCACCCTGGTCGGCACCGTCGTCGGCGCGACCATCGGCTGCGTGGCGGGCGGCATCGTGCTGGGCGCGGCCGCGGGCACCATGACCGTCGGCGCGCTCGCCATCCCCGGATTCCTGGGCGGCTGCCTGGTGACCGGTGCCGCGCTGGGCGCGATCGGCGCGGTCATCGGCAATATCTTCATCGCCGGACCGCTCGGCGGCATCGGGGCGCTGCAATTCCTCGACGCCCTCAACAAGCAGGCGAACAAGTAACGGGCAGAAAAGAACTCAGCCCAGGACGGTGGCGATGATCCCGGCCAGATAGCCCAGTCGCGCCACCTCCGAGGGCCGGAAGTCCGGCCCACCCGGACGGCCCAGCAGCAGCACCTTGCCGGTATTGCCCAGCGGCGCGGCGGCCAGCTTGGTGTCCATGTCCTTCCACAGCTGCGGCACCCAGTCGCCTTCGCCGTCGAGCACCGTCGGCTTCTCGAGCGGCATCCACGGCGCGGAGGCGGCCTGCGTGGAGGGCGCGCTCTGCGAACCCACCACGCGGTAGGCGCCCTGCGGGCCCATGTCGATCACGGTCGACCAGCCGACCCGCAGCACCCGCGGCGCGCCGTCGACGAGCACCTGCAGCCGATCGTCGCGCGCGTTGGCGACTTGATCGATCAGCTCGAGTTCGCGATGGGTGTCCAGGATCCCGGAGTACGGCCGCAGCGAATCGACCTGCACATCGTGCAGTGATTCGGCCGCCGTGATCAGGGTGTCGGGCAGGGCGCCCGAGGGCACCTCCACCACGATGTCGTCGATCGCGAAACCGTCGCCGCGTTCGACCACGTCCAGCGAGAGAATGTCCGCGCCGACCGAACCCAGCGCGAGGGCGAGCGATCCGAGACTTCCTGGGCGATCGGGAAGTTGCACGCGAAGCAGGTAGGACACGTGCCTTCCTTTCTTTCTTTTGCCACTGAAACTTTCGGACGGGTACCCGAGTCCCGCAATACTTACACCCTCGAGAGCCGGTTATCGAATCGAAGGTTTCGTGTGAGGCGGGCCACTTACCCATCGGTTACACATTGATGTTGCCAGGTCTCGCGCACACCTGCGACCGGTGACCGCAGGACACCCACTAGGCTGTCGGATGGCCAATACCCAAGCTCGAACCATGCCGAAAGGGGTCCCGCGGTGCCCGCCATCTCCAGGGACGAGGTCGCTCACCTCGCCCGGCTGTCCCGGCTCGCTTTGACGGACGACGAACTCGATCTGTACGCCGGTCAGCTGGATTCCATCCTGACCCACGTCGCACAGATTTCCGAGGTCGCCGCCGCGGACGTGCCCGCCACCGCATCCCCGAATCCGGAGACCAACGTCACCCGCCCGGACGTGGTGCAGCCCTGCCTGACCCCGGAGCAGGCGCTGGCCATGGCTCCCGCGGTCGATGAGCAGCGGTTCATGGTTCCGCAGATTCTGGGAGAGGGCGCATGACGGACCTGACCAAACTGTCCGCTGCCGATCTCGCGGACAAGATCCACTCGCGTGCGGTGTCCGCGGTCGAGGTGACCGAGGCACACATTCAGCGCATCGCCGAGGTCGACGGGGAGATCAACGCCTTCCTGCACGTCGCCGGCGAACAGGCGCTGGTGACCGCCGCCGAGGTCGACCGGCAGGTCGCGGGCGGCACCGTCGCCTCGCCGCTGGCCGGTGTTCCGTTGGCGCTCAAGGACGTTTTCACCACCGTCGACATGCCGACCACCTGCGGGTCGAAGATGCTCGAGGGCTGGGTGTCGCCCTACGACGCGACGCTGACCAGCAAGCTGCGCGCTGCCGGAATCCCGATCCTGGGCAAGACGAACATGGACGAGTTCGCCATGGGTTCGTCCACCGAGAACTCCGCGTACGGGCCTACTCGCAATCCCTGGGATACCGACCGGATTCCCGGCGGTTCCGGTGGTGGCTCGGCCGCCGCGCTCGCCTCCTACCAGGCTCCCCTCGCGATCGGCACCGATACCGGTGGCTCGATCCGCCAGCCCGCCGCGGTCACCGCGACCGTCGGCACCAAGCCCACCTACGGCACGGTCTCGCGCTACGGCCTGGTCGCCTGCGCGTCCTCGCTGGATCAGGGCGGCCCGTGCGGTCGCACCGTGCTGGACACCGCGCTGCTGCACGAGGTCATCGCCGGGTACGACCCGCGCGACTCCACCTCGCGCAATGTGCCGGTGCCGCCGGTGGTCGCCGCCGCCCGCGAGGGTGCGAAGGGCGATCTGAAGGGTGTGAAAGTCGGTGTGGTGAAGGAACTTCACTCCGACTCATACCAGCCCGGCGTGATCTCCTCCTTCGACGCCGCGGTCGCACAGCTCAAGGATCTGGGTGCGGAAGTGATCGAGGTGTCGTGCCCGCACTTCGAGTACGCGCTGCCCGCCTACTACCTGATCCTGCCGTCCGAGGTGTCCTCGAACCTCGCGCGCTTCGACGCCATGCGCTACGGCCTGCGCGTCGGTGACGACGGCACCCACTCCGCCGAACAGGTCATGTCGCTGACCCGTGAAGCGGGCCTGGGCCCGGAGGTCAAGCGCCGCATCATGATCGGCACCTACGCGCTGTCGTCCGGCTACTACGACGCCTACTACGGTCAGGCCAACAAGGTCCGCAACCTGATCGCGCGGGACTTCGACAAGGCGTACGAGAGCGTCGACGTGCTGGTCTCCCCGACCAGCCCGTTCACCCCGTGGAAGCTCGGCGAGAAGGTCAACGACCCGCTGGCCATGTACCTCTCCGACCTGTGCACCCTGCCCACCAACCTGGCCGGGCACTGCGCCATGTCGGTCCCGTCCGGCCTCTCCGCCGACGACGGCCTCCCGGTCGGCCTCCAGATCATGGCCCCGGCCCTCGCCGACGACCGCCTCTACCGCGTCGGCGCGGCCTACGAAGCGGCCCGCGGCCCGATCGCCTGATCAGGCCCCGCTCCCAAGCGAATTCGGCCCCCGCCGGTACCCACCGGCGGGGGCCGAATGCTGTCCGCCGGGTCTGTCCGGTTCTGGGCGGTCGACTTCCGGGCGATGCGGCAACGACTGCGGTGCGTCGGTCCAGACCGGTAGGCTGGCTCTCGTTCGTCGTGTGTGAAGGGTTTCATTGGGGATGTTGCGACGCGGCGAGGTCTTCGCTGGCTACGTGATCGAGCGCGAAGTGGGCCGTGGCGGAATGGGTTCGGTCTATGCGGCCCGCCACCCTCGGCTCCCGCGACTGATCGCGCTCAAACTGCTGCACCGGGAGATGTTCGGGGAGACCGAGACCCGCATGCGCTTCGAACGCGAGGCCGACGTCATCGCCCAGCTCGACCATCCCAACATCATCACCGTCTATGACCGCGGCGACGAGGACCAGCAGCTGTGGATCGCCATGCAATACGTCGACGGCGTCGACGGGGCCTCGGTCGACCCCTACGATCTCGCGCCCGAACGCGCGCTCGAGATCATCGTGCAGACCGCGGCCGCACTGGATTACGCGCACGGGCGCGGCGTCCTGCACCGGGACGTGAAGCCCGCCAACATCCTGCTGTCGCGCTCCGGTGGCATCGGCACCGGATTCGCCGAACGCGCCCTGCTCAGTGACTTCGGGATCGCGCGGGTACTCAACGACACCGCACATCTGACCCGCACCGGCATGCTCAACGCCACCCTCGCCTACGCCTCGCCCGAACAGCTGACCTCCGCGCCCATGGGACCGCGCTCGGACCAATACTCACTGGCCTGCACGCTGTTTCGGCTGCTCACCGGGCGCGGGCCGTTCGACGCGCCCAATATCGCCACCGTCATGCTCGGGCATCTGCAATCCCCGCCGCCGGACGTCACCGCGTTGCGGCCCGAACTGCCCGCGGAACTCGACACGGTGCTGCACAAGGCGCTGGCCAAGGACCCGCGCGACCGCTACGAGACCTGCTTCGAATTCGCCCAGGCCGCCTGGGAGACGGTGGCCGAACCGGTCTCGCTGGTGCGGCGGCCGCGCGCCACCGCCACCGGATGGGCGCCGCGCGAGGACACCGTGCTCGGCTGCCTCTACGGCGGGGCGATCGGCGACGCGCTCGGCGCGCCCATCGAGACCATGCTGCTGCCGAACATCCAGCAGCGCTACGGGATCGCCGGGGTGACCGGGGAAGGCAGCGGATACAAGGGCCGGATCTCCGACGAGACCCAGCTGGCGCTGTTCACCATGGAGGCGCTCATCCGCGGCGCACGGATCCGGGAACGCGGCACCGGGGCCACCGTCGGGCTGATCCAGGAAAACCTGCTGGTGTGGCTGCGCGGTCAGGGACAGGCCGTCCCCGAACAGCCGATACCGCTGCAGAGCGGACTGACCGGATATCCGGAACTCATGACCAACCGCGGACCCACCCAGACCACCATCTCGGCCATGCGGCGGGTGGCGGCCCGGCAGCGGCCGGGGGAGCCGCTGGGCACCCGCGAGCATCCCATCAACGACTCCAAGGGGTGCGCGGCCGTGGTGCGTTCCGCGCCACTGGGATTCACGCCCTCCCCGGAATTCTCCTTCGAACTGGCCTGTGACGCAGCGGCACTCACCCACGGCAATCCCGGCGGCTGGCTGCCCGCGGGCGCGCTCGCGGCCATGGTGCACGGGCTGGGCCGGGGCATGGATGTCCGGACGGCGGTGGAACACGCGCGGGCGCAGCTGATTCGGCACCGCGATCACGAGGAGACCACCTACGCGCTGGACCAGGCGCTGGGGCTGGCGGACGCGGTCGCCTTCCGGGGGCGGCCCATGCCCCTGCCCGGACTGCTGGAACCGCTCGGGACCGGCGTCATCGGCTCGGAGGCGCTGGCGATCGGGGTCTGCGCGGCGGTATGCGCCGAGAATTGCGGTGGTCCACCGGAACAGATCTTCCGCAACGGAGTCCTGTTGTCGGTCAACCACTCCGGGGACAGCGACTCCACCGGCGCGGTGTGCGGTGCGCTACTGGGCGCGCACCTGGGCGTGCACGCCATCCCGCAGACCTGGCGCTCGCGGCTCGACGCGGCGGCCGCCATCGAACGGCTGGCCGCCGACTTCACCCGCGAATTCCGTTCCGCCGCTCAACAGCCCGGCAGCACCGTGCCCTGGTCGGTGCCGTAACGGTGCCCGTGGCCCGGCGGGGCATCGAGCGCGCCCAGCAGGTCGGCGGTGGTCTGCAGGAAACTGATCACCGGAAGCCAGTGCGGGACCGGGGCGTCCGGGCGGGTGCCGGTGAGATCCGGTGCGCGCCACAGCAGCGACGGTGACCAGCGCACCACCGGATCCGAGGCATTCGCCAGCACGGTGGCGCGGCCGTGATGGACGTCCCCGGCGGGCGGGCCCGCCCACAGCGCGCCACAGACGCTGCGATCCTGGTCGGCATCATCGGCGAACACCGAACTGCCGCCCAGCGCGCCCAGGCTCTGACCGTAGATGTAGAGCTTCGGGGGATCCGGCAGCCGCGAAATCCGTTGCTGCACGGCCCGGAACAGCGCCCGCGCCGACTCCTCGGCGGCATGGCGGCCGAACACGAAGGTGACCCAGCTGGGGGCGTCCGAATATTGCAGGCCGACCAGCGCCACATCACCGCCGAAACGGGCATCCAGCCCCTTGGCGGCATCGCTGTCGATCCAGCCCGAACCCGTCGGGACCGTCACCACCAGGTTGTGGCGCTGCAATCCGCCGGTGCGCTCCAGCTCCCGAATCGCCAGCGCCACCCGGGAATCCAGATCGGGCGCGGAATTCAGGCCGACATAGACGCGCACGGTCTGCGCCGGAGTACCCGCCACGAACCGCCGCCCCTGCGCACCCAGCGACGGCCAGCTCGCCATCGACACCGGACTACCCGACCGCGACGGTGAATCCGGCTGCACCAGTTCCGGATCCACATACGAATTGGCCGCCGCATACGCCGACCGCCGCCACTCCACCACCGTCGGCACGATCACCAGCTGCAACGCGACCAGCGCCGCCACCCCCGCCGCCACACTCCGCACCCGGCCCAATCGCCTTATCACCCAGCGCATACCGCCGACAACGGCCAATACCACGACGACCAGCGGCACGGTCCAGGCCAACCACTGCGCCCAATACGCGGGCCCGATCCCGCCGACGCCCATGGCGGCACGCAACCTGTTCTGCCAGTGCTCGGCATAACTCATCGACGCCCCGACCAGCGCCAGCGAAACCACCAACACCGGCACCCGGGCGCGCACCAGGTGAATGACCCCGAACCGAGTCCACCGCAACACCATCCGAATCAGCGCGGCCACCCCGAGCGCGATCAACACCACCAGCGCGGTCAGAATCGCTTGCGCCGACGGCGTCCGCGGCAACAACCCCGGCGCGAGCGAGATCATGGTCCCACCCGCCACCGCCGCACTCGTCCCCACTCGTGGGACTCGGAAAATCGACCACCCCAACGGGATTCGTGGACCCGGCGCTTCCCGGACATCCGGGTCGTCACGATGCGCGACTGGATTCTCGGACAGGATCACAACGCCACCGCCAACCGGTCGTCGAGCACGCCCCTGGTGGCCAGCCGCGTGGTCGCGGTGCGCCGGGAGCGGTGGCGGCGCATGAGAACGGTGGTCCCGATGGCCAATCCGACGGCGAGGCCGATGCCCGCGAGCGACAGGGTGGCGGGGGAGGGGAGGGTGCCGTCGGGTTCGAAGAAGGGCTCGTAGATCGGGCTGCCGTAGTGCTGGCGGAGCGAGTTCAGGTCCACGGCGGTGGCGGCGATGCCCGCCATGACGTGGCATTCGGAGCGTGACAGCGGGTTGGCGCGGGTGTCGCAGGCCGCGTGCATGCGGCGTTCCAGGCCCGCGTCCGCGGTCTGCCGGGCCCACGGACCCAGCGGCTGGCCGGTCGAGGCGGCGTAGCGCAGCAGGTCGTAGCCGAGGTCGTGCGCATCGCAGGCCAGGTCGAACTCGGCGGGCAAGGGGACCGGGGAGGAGCAGTCGCCCTTGGGGTTGATGAGCATGCCGCCCGCCACCACCGGTCGATATCCGGCGAAGGCGACGAAATCCTCGGGGATGAGCGTGGGATCCGGGTGCGCGGCAACCGATTCCAAGATCGCGACGCGGGCGGCCGCGTTCTCCGGCACGGCGGGTTCCGCGCTCGCGGCGCTCGCACTCGGAGCGAAGGCGATGCCCGCCGAGCAGGCCACGGTCGCCGCGGCCGCCAGCGCGGCGGCGCGGCGGCGCACACCCCGGCGCTCATTCGTGGAAGTCCCGGGAGCGGACACGGTGCGCCGGGGAGCCGATGCGGTGCGCCCGGCAGTGGACGCGGTGGATCCGGGCAGGGACCCGGCGGATTCGGACGCGGGCATCGGCAGGGGGGAACGGGGCGAAGTCCTGCGGGAATTCGGGAACGCTCTCATGGCTCAAAAGCTAGGAATCGGGCCTCGACCGGGGCGTCAGCCTGTGGGACGGTTCCCGGGCAGGCGAGCCGGGGGAGAGCCGGGGCGGTGTCGTACCCGGGTAGGGGGTACTAGATCACTCACCGGTATGACGTGGTGGCCCCACCGAGTCTCTACCGTCGAAGGCATGGTCGGAAAGAAGTCTGTGCAGGCCCGCACCGCACGAGCGCGGCAGCTGTTCGACGGGTTCACGGTGATCCTCGCGGTCATCTTCATCGCGGTGGCGTGGCCGACGCTGCACCTCACCCACAAGGTGCCGGCGGCCGCCGCCCCGTTCATCGCCGGGTTCGCGGCGTTCCCCATCGTGCTGCTGCGGGTGAATCCCCTACTGGGCTGGGCGGTTTCGGCCGGATCGGCGCTGCTGATCGCGCTGGCCGTGCCCAATCAGCCCGGCAACACCATCCCGTTCCAGGTGGTGCACATCCTGGCGCTGTTCGCGCTGGTCCTCGCGGTGGCGGTGCGCGCGCCCATCCGGATGGTCGGGGTGGTGTGGGTCGCGACCTCGCTGTTGTTCGCCACCACCATGGCCAAGACCGGGGACAGTTTCGCCGAGGCCGGATTCGGCTGGCCGCTGGCCATCACCGGGCTGGTGGTGTTCGGGCTGCTCATCCGATGGGTCGCGGTGTCGCGGCAGGCGCTGCTGAAATCCGAGGAGGAGACCGAGCTCGAGCGGGCACGGCGCGCCATCCTCGAGGAGAAGGCGCGCATCGCCCGCGACCTGCACGATGTGGTGGCGCACCACATGTCGATGGTGGTGGTGCAGGCGCAGACCGCGCCGTATCGGATCAACGGGCTCTCGGCCGACGCGCGCGCCGAATTCGAGTCCATCGGGACGGGAGCGCGGGCCGCGCTCAACGAGATTCGCGGCATGCTCGGCGTGCTGCGCAGCGACGGCCAGCTGCCCGAGCACGCCCCGCAGCCGTCGGCGGCCGATCTGCCCGGCCTGCTCGAGGGCGCGCAGCGGGCCGGGGTGGCCCTCACCTGGACCGTGGACGGCAGCCTCGACGCGGTCCCGGAGACCACGGGGCTGGCCCTCTACCGCATCGTGCAGGAATCCCTGGCCAATGCCACCCGGCACGCGCCGGGCGCGGCGGTCCGGGTGCACGTCGCGTGCGCGGCCGCGCTCACCCTCGAGGTCGCCAATGATCGCGCGGTCGCGGTGCGGCCCGGGGAGCATTCCGCCACCGC